>JAHENE010000097.1 GCA_024643305.1 Thiobacillaceae bacterium
GCAACGTCAACACCGGTTCCAACCGTACCCTGCTGGTGGTGGGCGGCGGCGTGACCGGCATGACCGCCGCGCTGGAAGCTTCCAAGACCGGATACCCCGTGGTGCTGGTGGAAAAATCCGGCGCGCTCGGTGGATGGGCAGCCAGGCTGTGGAAGCGTATTCCCGTGCACGAGCCGTTCAAGGCGCCTGCCGATACCGGCGTGGCCGACCTGATTGCCCAGGTTGAAGCCGACTCCAGCATCAAGGTTTATCTCAATTCCACCATAGCCAAGACGGATGGCGCCCCCGGGCGTTTTGTCGTGGAGATCGCCACTGAATCTGGCGGCATCAACACTGAAGATATCGGCGCAATTCTCCAGACGACCGGCTTTGAACTGTACGACGCCAACAAACTGCCGCATCTGGGCTATGGCAAATCCCCCAACGTGGTGGATCAGGCCGGCCTGGAAGCACTGGCCAAGGCTGCCAACGGCGGCCCCATCCTGCGTCCTTCCGATGGCAAGCCAGTTACATCCGTGGCCTTCGTGCAGTGTGCAGGCCAGCGTGACACCAGCGGCGAGCATCTGCCCTACTGTTCCGGATACTGCTGTAACACCAGCATCAAGCAGGCCATGTATTTCAAGGACGGCAATCCTGAGATTGACGCCACGGTGATCTACACTGACCTGCGCACCCCCGGCAACGGCGAAGACTTCTACCGCAGTGCTCAGGAAAAAGGCGTGATCTTCACCAAGGGCAAGGTTGGCAGCGTGGCGCCGAACGGCAACAACTGCATGGTGAATTTCCACGACCTGATCCTTGATGACCAGAATGCACAGATCGAAGCCGATCTGGTGGTGTTGGCAACCGGCCAGGTGCCCAACTCTGGTGTGAACATCGATGCGACAGCCGCGGAAAAGGCAGAAGATGATGCGGCGGAAGCCGCCGCTGCTGAGGCCACGGCAGCTGGTGGGCAGACAATCCAGTTTTCCAAGAAAGTATCGGTGCTGAACCTGACCTACCGTCAGGGCACGGATGTGCCGCAGTTCAAGTACGGTTTCACCGATTCGCACTTCATCTGCTTCCCGTATGAGACCCGCCGTACCGGCATTTACACTGCCGGCCCGGTGCGTCGCCCCATGGATATGGTGCAGGCGCGCGAGGACGCCACCGGCGCTACGCTGAAAGCTATCCAGGCGCTGGAAAATGCCCAGCTTGGCCGTGCCGCGCATCCGCGTTCGGGCGACCTGTCCTTCCCCAAAGTGCGTCTGGAAGGCTGCACCCAGTGCAAACGCTGCACGGTGGAGTGTCCCTTCGGCGCCATCGACGAGGACGAAAAGCGCTTCCCGCTGTTCAACGAATCCCGTTGCCGCCGTTGCGGCACTTGTATGGGCGCCTGCCCGGTGCGCGTGATTTCTTTCGAGAACTACTCGGTGGATACCGTGGGCTCGCAGATCAAGGCGGTGGACATTCCCGACGAGTTTTCCGAGAAGCCGCGCATTCTGATCCTGGCCTGCGAAAATGACGCCTACCCGGCACTCGACATGGCGGCCATGAAGCGCAACGAATACTCTGCCTTCGTGCGGGTGGTACCGATCCGCTGCCTGGGCTCGGTCAACACCATCTGGATCACCGATGCGCTGAACGCCGGCTATGACGGTGTCATGCTCATGGGCTGCAAGAGTGGCGAAGAATACCAGTGCCACTTCGTCAAGGGTTCCGAACTTGGCCGTTATCGCCTCTCCAAAGTGGGCGACACGCTGAAGAACATGAATCTGGAAACCGAGCGCGTGAAGGATCTGGAAGTTGCCATCACTGACATCGACAACCTGCCGCGTACGATTAACGAATATGCGCAGCAGATCATCGACATGGGCATGAGCCCCTTCAAGGGCTTCTAGGGCGGAGGAGAAAATTAATGAGCGCAAATCAACAAATGGCCGCCAAGTACAAGAACAGCTTCCTCAAGGAAGTTGAAGATCAGGTGGAAATGGGCGAATGGGTCAAGATGTGCATGCAGTGCGGCGTGTGCTCAGGCTCCTGTCCCACCAATTTCCATCCCGGCTGGGAACATCCGCCGCAGGAAATCTTCATGATGATCCGCGCCGGCAAGCGCGATGAAGTGCTGACCAGCCCCTCGATGTGGATGTGCACGTCGTGCTACAACTGCATCGTGCGCTGCCCGCGCAAGCTGCCGATCACTCACATCATGCATGGCCTGGCCAACTACGCGCACCGGCTGGGTGTTGCGCCCAAGGACCAGCCCACGCGTGCGTTTTCCAAGCTGTTCTGGAACAACGCCATCGCAACCGGCCGCGTCAACGAACTCAAACTGTCCATCGGCATGTACTTCAAAAATGCTGAGGGCAAACTCGACATAGTCGGCGGCATCAAAAAGGGTATGGCCATGCAGGGCGTAGCATTGGGTTTGCTCAAGGCCAAGCGGCTCAACCCGTTTGAACTGTTCGGCGGCCACACATGCAAGGACCAGAAGGGCATTGCCGCCATGCTGAAAAAGGCCAAAGAACTGGAAGACCAGCGCAAGCCGCTGTCTCAATCCGGCGCTTCGCGCTGATAGAGGCCTAAGGAGATACGAAAATGGCAACCAAAAACTACGCCTTCTACCCCGGATGCTCCTCGCAAAAAGGCGCATCCGCATCCAACTACCTGACTTCAGTGGAGTCCATGTGCAAGACCCTGGACATCTCGCTGACCGAGATTCCTGACTGGAACTGCTGCGGTGCATCCATCGGCTATGGCGAGGCAGGCGAACTGCCGCGTCATGTGCTGAACGCGCGCAACTTCGCCCTGGCCGAAACCAATCTGCCAGGTCAGGACATCGTTGCCACCTGCGCGGCCTGCTGGCTCGGCGCCAAGGAATCCAAGGAGCGCATCGAGCATTCCTCGCAACTGATGGCAGATACCCAGGAAGCCCTCAAGGAAGCCGGTCTGCAGATCAAGGTCATGCCCGAGATTCGCCATATGGCCGAAGTGCTGGTAGAAGACTTTGGTTTCGACGAACTCGGCAAGCATGTGAAGAACCCGCTGCAAGGCCTGAAGTTTGCCGGCTACGTCGGCTGCCAGACCAACCGCCCGTTCGGCATTGCCGGTGAGAACTTTGAAAACCCCATGTACCTCGACAAGATCATTGAGACCATGGGCGGCGAGGCCGTTCCTTATGACCAGAAAGTGACCTGCTGCGGGGGTGCGCTGGCATTTTCGGAACCTGACAAGGCGCAGGCCCAGATCAAGGACATCATTGAAGCAGCCTACGACGGCGGCGCGGAAATGATCGTGACGCCTTGCCCGTTGTGCCAGGCCAACGTGGAAATCTATCAGGGCCATATCAACAAGAAATACAACACCAAGTTCAACATCCCGGTGCTGTACTACAGTCAGTTGATGACCATTGCCTACGGCGGCAGTTCCAGGGACGCCGGCCTCGACGGCCAGGTAATCCGCGCAGCCAAGCTGGAAGCGATCGCCAAGTAAGTTTCTGGTAATTTGTGTTAAAAACAGGGGCAATCGCCCCTGTTTTCATTTGGAAATGTTATGAGAAACGTCGATAAATATGATGAATTCGTGGACCTGGTGCATCAGGCGGTCTATGAAGTGGATGAACTGCGCGCCTGTTTTGATGAAGATGAATACGACATGGAGCGCTATGCGCCTTTTATCGATGCACTGGATGCTTCGCTCAGGCAACTCTTCGATGACATCATTTCCGGGAATTATTCTGGTGCGGGCATGGGCGGCGATCTGCCGTTCATGAAAATCGTTAACCGCTTCGAGCGTGACATTCCCTTCCGGGATCTACTTAAAACAATCAACGCGGCCCATCGCAAGGGCTGGCGCTAGATTAAGCCGTGCGCTTCACGCGCACGATGAGATCGATACCCACGGTTTCGACGCCTTGGGGCAGGTCTGGCAGGCCTTCAATGCGTATATCGTCGGCTTTGATGTCGGTGAGACGGCCGCTATCCACTTCGTAGAGGTGATGGTGCGGGCCAGTATTGGGATCGTAGAAGACCTTTGACGGGTCGACGATGACCTCGCGAATCAAACCCTTTTCCAGAAACAGATTCAGTGTGTTGTAGACGGTTGCCTTGGAAGTTTCGGCATGGCGGCCGTTGACGATGGCCATGACCTGATCTGCAGACAAGTGTTCCTGGCGCGAAAACAGCGCATAGGCGATCTCAATCCGCTGGTGGGTCGGATTGATGTCGTGAGCCCGCAGGAGCTCGGCCATGTTGTCGCGGTTGTACTGGATCAAGTGTCGGTGACGGTTATATCAACGATTTAATGATAATCTAGGATTTGGACTCTGTCTAACTATCGGAGTTGATATTGGTGATTACCCGCGCATTCACGTTGAAAGCCCGCATAGGGCATAACGGGAAAATCCCTTATAATCCAAGCTTTAGCAAGCGCTTCCCATTGTGATTTCCATAACCCGACTCTCCTCAAGCCAGCCGGACTTCCTGCCCCGGCTGGACAAGCTGTTGCAATTTGATGCCGCGACGGATGCTTCCATCGAGTCAACGGTAGCGGGAATCCTGGCGGATGTGAGAACGCGTGGCGATGCAGCGGTACTGGAATACACCAACAAGTTTGATCGTATGAGCGCAAGCTCGATGGCAGAGTTGTCCTTACCTAAGCCCCGCCTGGAAGAGGCCTTGGCCGGCTTGGAGCCGGAAAGGCGCAAAGCACTTGAGACAGCTGCCTTGCGGGTACGCAGCTATCACGAACGCCAGATGCAGACCTCATGGAGCTACACGGAAGAGGATGGAACGCTGCTTGGGCAGCAGGTCACGCCGTTGGACCGAGTGGGCCTGTATGTGCCTGGCGGCAAGGCTGCCTATCCCTCGTCTGTGTTGATGAACGCGATTCCGGCCAAGGTCGCGGGTGTGGCGGAGCTCATTATGGTTGTTCCCACCCCGGGCGGGGAGCAGAACGATCTGGTGCTGGCTGCCGCGGCCATTGCCGGTGTGGACAAGGTGTTCACCATCGGCGGTGCACAGGCGGTGGCGGCAATGGCCTACGGTACAGAGAGCGTGCCGCAGGTTGACAAGATCGTCGGCCCGGGCAATGCCTATGTGGCCGAAGCCAAGCGACGTGTATTCGGTACTGTCGGCATCGACATGATTGCTGGTCCTTCAGAAATTTTAGTTATCTGCGATGGTCAGACCAATCCCGACTGGATTGCCATGGATCTCTTCTCCCAGGCCGAACACGACGAACTGGCGCAGGCTATTCTGTTGACGCCGGATGCCGCTTTTGCTGACAAGGTTGAGCAGTCCATCAAGAAACTGGTGAGTGAGATGCCGCGCAATGAGGTGATCACCACATCCATTACCAACCGTGGGGCCATCATCGTGACGCGTGACCTGGATGAGGCGGCGGAAATTTCCAATCGCATCGCGCCTGAGCACCTCGAACTTTCTGTCGAGGATCCGCTGGCGATGTCGAAGCAGATTCGCCACGCCGGCGCCATCTTCATGGGGCGCAACACCTGTGAGGCGCTGGGCGACTACTGCGCCGGCCCCAACCACGTATTGCCGACCTCGCGCACGGCACGCTTTTCCTCGCCGCTTGGCGTATACGATTTCCAGAAACGCTCCAGCCTAATCATGGTTTCTGAGCAGGGAGCGCAGACCCTGGGGCGCATTGCTGCCACTCTGGCTTATGGCGAGGGGCTGCAGGCCCATGCCCGGTCAGCTGAATATCGACTACATCGCTAAAGGAACATCGTGAGCCGCTACTGGAGCACAGTGGTGCGGGGACTGAATCCTTATGTTCCCGGCGAACAGCCCAAGCTGGCCAATCTGGTCAAGCTCAACACCAACGAAAACCCCTACGGCCCCAGCCCCAAGGTACTGGAGGCTGTGCGTGTTGAAGCTGGGGACACGTTGCGCCTGTACCCCGACCCAAATTCCGACAAACTGCGTGAGGCGATTGCAGCCAATCATGGCGTGGGGCCAAGCCAGGTCTTTGTCGGCAACGGTTCGGATGAAGTGCTGGCCCATGCTTTCCTGGCGCTGCTCAAGCACGAGCAACCCATTCTGTTTCCGGATGTAACTTACAGCTTTTATCCGGTGTATTGCGGGTTGTACGACATCGAGTACCGCGAAATTCCGCTGACCGATTCTTTTGAAATCCGGGTGGATGACTACTGCTTGCCCAATGGAGGCATCATTTTTCCCAATCCCAATGCACCTACTGCAAGATTGCTGGCCTTGTCTGAAATAGAGCGCCTGCTGGAGCGCAATACCGAGTCAGTGGTGGTGGTGGATGAGGCCTATGTAGACTTCGGCGGCGAATCCGCAGTTGGGTTGGTTGCGAAATATCCGCAACTGCTGGTGGTGCATACGCTTTCCAAATCGCGTTCTCTGGCAGGTTTGCGCGTGGGCTATGCCATCGGCCAGCCTGAGTTGATCGAGGCGCTGATACGGGTTAAGGACAGTTTCAACTCCTACCCGCTGGATCGTTTTGCCCAAGCCGGTGCCGTGGCTGCCCTCCAGGATCGTGCGTATTTTGATGAAACCTGCCGCAAGGTCATTGCGACGCGTGATCGGCTCACTGCTGAACTGACTGCATTGGGTTTCGAAGTGCTGCCTTCCGCTGCGAATTTTGTCTTTGCCAGGCATGTGCAAAGAGACGGTGCGGAACTTGCTGCAAGCCTGCGCGAGCGCAGCATTATCGTGCGACATTTCAGAAAACCGGCGCGCATTGCGCCCTTCCTGCGCATCACGGTTGGAACCGAAGAGCAGTGCGATGCATTGATTGCTGCGTTAAAGGAACTTCTGCCCTGATAGAATCAGGTTTTACATATAAATATTGAATGCCATGAGAACGGCTCAAGTCTCCCGCAACACCCTGGAAACCCAGATTACCGTTGAAATGAATCTCGACGGGACTGGCAAGGCCGCGCTGAATACGGGCGTGCCGTTTTTCGATCACATGCTCGAGCAGATTGCGCGCCACGGTTTGATCGACCTGGACATCCAGGCCAGGGGCGACCTGCACATCGATGCGCACCACACGGTTGAAGACGTCGGCATTACCCTGGGCCAGGCCTTTGCCAAGGCGGTGGGCGACAAAAAAGGCATCCGTCGCTACGGTTATGCTTACGTGCCCCTGGATGAAGCCATGTCGCGCGTGGTCATTGATCTTTCCGGCCGGCCCGGAATGGAATACCACGTCGATTACACGCGCGCGCGTATCGGCGAATTCGATGTCGATCTGCTGCTGGAGTTTTTCCGTGGTTTTGTGAACCATGCTGCAGTGACGCTGCACATAGACAACCTGCGCGGCATCAATGCTCACCACCAGGCCGAAACCATTTTCAAGGCCTTTGGAAGAGCCTTGCGCATGGCGGTGGAAAAGGATGAACGCATGGGCGGGCAGATGCCTTCGACCAAGGGTTCGCTTTGATGGGCAAACTTGAC
>JAHENE010000098.1 GCA_024643305.1 Thiobacillaceae bacterium
AACAGTCAGTCAGAACCACTTGCACCCCATGGGCCATAGGTCTTATAGAATCAATCCGTGATCGGCATGTTTACGGAACCGAAAGACACAAACCAAATGGAAAAACCAGCAGGAAAACGCACCCGCCTATATTCAACCCAACAGTTGGATGACATCATCAGCGACATGGCACGCCAGGCGGCAGGCTTGCTGACCGGGCGCACGCAGGTGGCAATCGTCGGCATCGTGCGACGCGGCGCGCCTCTGGCTGACCGATTGCAAGAGCGGATGGCCCGGGATTACGGTTTGAAGGATTGCACCCGGCTGGACCTGAAGATCAAGCGGTATGCGGACGACCTCACCCTGCTCTATCCCGAAACCCGACTGACCGAAGCCCCCGAACACGCAACGCTCAACCTGGACGGCTACTCCGTGCTGGTAGTGGATGACGTGATGTATCGCGGCCATTCCATGCTGCGCGCGGTGGAATATCTGGCTGACAAACAACCGGCAGAAATCCGAACCGTTGTGCTGGTGGACCGGGGGGCGACGAAACTTCCTGTCCGCAGCGACATCGTTGGCGTCAGGCTCGACGTTGCGCCGTCTGACATCATCGAATGCAACGTGCCGCCCTACGAAGAAAACTTCAGGATTGATTTGCTGCAACCTGACTCCGGTACGAACTGAAACAAGGCACCAAGTAGGTGCACAAGCTGTGCGCCATGCACTGTTGGCGTCCACCTTAATCAACACTTTCCTTCCCATCGGCTTAATCCATCCCTTGAACCCCCCTGTTTATTAGGGAGTTATGAATCTGGCACGGCCATTGCTAACTGGTAATCGAAGGCTGCAATGGCGCAGTCCTCGGCATTAACTTCTCCTTATTGGTTTTTTAGACAACGGCGTCTCGACTCTGCAGAGTCAGACGCCTTTTTATTTTTGGAGCGCAATGAAATGGCAGACCATGATGAAAAAAAGATTCTCTTGCTGGACAACCCACGCCGCGACTTTCTCAAAAAGGCAGCTGGCGTTTCCGCTGCAGCCGCAATAATGAACATGGTGCCAGCAGGCATACGCAGTGCAGCCTGGGCTGGCGGCACGGATGGGCTGGAAAAAACCGACCTCACATTCGGCATCATTCCGCTCACCGACTGCGCCACGATCGTGGTCGCGCATGAAAAGGGCTTCTTCAAGAAATATGGACTGAACACCACCATTTCCAAGGAGGCCTCCTGGGCCAACATCCGCGACAAGGTATCCATTGGTGCACTGGATGGCGCGCACATGCTGGCCGGCATGCCCATTGCCGCGACCCTGGGCGTGGGCGCCACCCCCAAGGACACCATCACCGCCTTTTCGATGGACTTGAATGGCAACGGCATCACCGTTTCCAACGAACTGTACGATCGCATGGTGGAAGCCGATCCCGTGGCGATGAAAGCGCGCCCCACCACCGCCATCGCGCTCAAGAAAGTCATCGATGCCGACAAGAAGGCCGGCAAGGATCCGATGACCTTCGCCCAGGTGTTCCCAGTCTCGACCCATAACTATGAGATTCGCTACTGGATGGCCTCGGCCGGTATCGATCCGGACAAGGATGTTCGCCTCATCGTGATTCCGCCGCCGCAGATGGTGGCCAACCTGCAGTCGAAGAACATCGTCGGCTATTGCGTAGGCGAACCTTGGAACCAGCGTGCCGTGGAAATGGGCATCGGCAAGTCAATCATCACCAATTACGAAATCTGGAACAACAATCCGGAAAAAGTGTTCGGCGTAAACCTGGAGTGGGCCGAGAAATACCCCAATACCCACAAGGCTGCCGTGAAGGCTCTGATTGAAGCAGCAGCCTGGGCTGACAAAGCGGAAAACCGCAAGGAAGTCGTACAGATCATTTCGGCCAAGTCCTACGTCAATGCGCCGACCGATGTGGTGGACAACTCCATGACGGGTACCTGGCGTTACAGCAAGGATGAAAATCCGGTCAGCCTGCCTGACTTCAACGTCTTCTATCGTTATGCCGCCAACTTTCCGTGGGAGTCACATGCTGCCTGGTTCATCACCCAGATGATCCGCTGGGGCCAGATCGACAAACCGCTGGATATTCGCAAGACAGCGGCCTCCATCTACAGGCCCGACATCTACCGTCAGGCTGTCAAGGAGTTGGGCATTGCCGCGCCGAGCATCGACTGGAAGCCTGAGGGCATCCACAACAAGAACTGGACATTGAAGCAGGCGACCAGCCCGATCGAGATGGGACCGGACATGTTCTTCGACGGCATGAAGTACGACCCTGCCAAGCTGATGGATTACATCAAGGGTTTCAAGGTTTCCAACACCACGGTGGACATGAAGAAACTGGCAAAGCTGAACAAGTAACGAAGCCTCCCGCCCCTTTTGGGGCGGGAAATCGGAGGCTACGAAAAGGAACACATCATGCACGCACAAGTAATCCGACTGGAATCAACAAAAGAAAAAATGGAAGAAACCAACACCGCAGAGTCTGTGGAAACTGCTTATCCAGGCACCCCGGAAACTGAAACGCAGGAACCTGCCAAATCAGCCAAACGCGAACCCAACCGCGAGCGTAATCGCGGTGTCGCGCTCAGGGTTCTGCTCCCGTTCTTTACCTTCCTGATGGTGCTGGCCCTGTGGAGTTTTGTGCAAACCAAAATTGCGCCCGAATTACCCACGCCATCGCAAACATGGGAACACGCCAAGGAAGTTCTCGCGCACCCGTTCTACGACAAAGGTCCAAATGACCTCGGCATCGGCTGGCAGCTTCTTTACTCGCTCGGCCGCGTCGTCGCCGGTTTCGGACTGGCCGCACTGGTCGGTATTCCCCTGGGATTCCTCATGGGCATGAGCATCAACATCCAGCGCGCAATAACACCGTTGGTCCAGATCCTGCGGCCCGTCTCGCCCCTGGCCTGGCTGCCGATCGGGCTGCTGGTATTCAAGGCGGTCAACCCGTCCGCCATCTTCGTGATTTTCATCACCTGCATCTGGCCGATGATTTTGAACACGGCAACCGGTGTGAAAGCCATTCCGCAGGACTACTTGAACGTTGCCTCCGTGCTCAAGCTGAGCAAGCTGGAACTGGCAAGACGCATTCTCTTCCCGGCCACCCTGCCCTACGTCGTCACCGGCATGCGTTTATCGCTTGGCGTGGCGTGGATGGTGATCGTGGCTGCAGAAATGCTTACCGGCGGCATCGGCATCGGCTTCTGGCTGTGGGATGAATGGAACAATCTTTCCGTGCCTTCCATCATCGTCGCCATCGCCATCATCGGCATAACCGGCATCGTGCTGGACGGAATCATGGGCCTGGTGCAAATGCGCCTGGACTACACCAAACGCTAAGAGGCTCACCATGGCTCAATATCTCGAACTGCAAAAAATCGGCATTACTTTCAAGACGGCGCGGGGCTCATTCCGCGCACTGGACGACATCAACCTCAAGGTCGAAAAAGGCGAGTTCATCTCCCTGATCGGCCACTCCGGATGCGGCAAATCCACCGTGCTCAACATTGTTGCAGGGCTGCTCAACGCAACCGAGGGATTTGCACTGCTGAAAGGAAAGGAAGTCAAAGGACCGGGGCCGGAACGTGCCGTGGTTTTCCAGAACCACTCACTACTGCCCTGGCTCACCGTTTACGAAAACGTGCAACTGGCAGTCAACAAGGTCATGGGCGACAAGACCAAGGCCGAACGCAAGGACTGGATCATGCACAACCTCAAGCTGGTGCACATGGAACATGCCTCAGACAAGCGTCCCGGCGAAATCTCCGGCGGCATGAAACAACGTGTCGGCATCGCCCGCGCGCTGTCCATGGAGCCAGATGTGCTGCTGATGGACGAACCCTTTGGTGCGCTGGACGCGCTCACCCGCGCTCACCTTCAGGATTCGGTGATGGAAATCCAGGCCGAACTTGGCAACACCGTGCTGATGATCACCCACGATGTGGACGAAGCCGTGCTGCTGTCGGACCGCATCGTGATGATGACCAACGGGCCGGCCGCCACCATTGGCGAGATTCTCGACATCGACCTGCCGCGCCCGCGTGAACGCCTGCAACTTGCGAAAGACCCGCACTACCACCAGTTGCGCGGCCAGGTGCTGGAATTCCTGTACCAGCGGCAAATGCGCCCTGCAGCATAAGCGGGATTGGAGACTGAAATGGACATGAGCGATATGCCACAGACAAAAAAACTCAAACTGGTCATGGTTGGTAATGGCATGGCTGGCGTACGCACGGTGGAAGAACTGCTGAAGCTCAACCCCGACTTGTACGACATCACCGTGTTCGGCAACGAGCCGCATCCCAACTACAACCGCATCATGCTGAGCCCGGTGCTGGCCGGGGAGCAGACCATCGAGCAGATCATCACCCACCCGCGCGAATGGTATGCAGAGAATGGCATCACCCTGCACACCGGCAAGAAAGTGGTGAAGATTGACCGCCAGAAGCGTTTCGTTGAAACCGAAGACGGCACCCGCGCAGACTACGACCGCCTGCTGGTTGCCACCGGCTCCACACCATTCATCCTGCCAATCCCCGGCGCTGACCTTCCCGGCGTGATCGGCTTTCGCGACATTTCCGACGTGGAAGCGATGATCGAGGCTTCCGGGCAATACAAAAATGCTGTCGTCATCGGCGGCGGTCTGTTGGGGCTGGAAGCGGCAAATGGTTTCAAAATTCGCGGCATGGATGTATCCGTGGTGCACATCGCGCCCTGGCTGCTGGAAAGACAACTGGACGAACCTGCTGCACGTTTGCTGCAATCCAATCTCGAAACCAAGGGCTTGAAATTCCTGCTGCAAAAACAGACTGCCGAACTCGTCAAAGGAGAATCCGGCCGAGTCTGCGCAGTCAGGTTCAAGGACGGCGAAACCGTGCCCGCCGATATTGTGGTTATGGCAGTCGGTATCCGCCCCAACACGACGCTGGCCGAATCCGCCGGCCTGCATTGCGATCGCGGCATCCGCGTCAACGATACGCTGCAAACCGTGACCGATCCGCGCATTTACGCCATTGGCGAATGCGTAAACCATCGCGGCATTGCATACGGACTGGTTGCGCCACTCTTCGAGCAGGCCAAGGTCTGCGCCAACCATCTCGCCCAGTACGGCATTGCCCGCTACGAGGGTTCGATGACTTCGACCAAGCTCAAAGTCACCGGCATCGATTTATTCTCTGCCGGAAACTTCACCGGTGGAGATGACTTCGAGGAAATCGTATTCCAGGATGCCGGGCGCGGCTCCTACAAAAAGCTGACGCTGAAGGACAACAAGCTGGCGGGTGCGGTACTGTATGGCGATACGCTGGATGGCGCCTGGTATTTCGAACTCATGCGCGACGGCACCGACGTCGCCGACATCCGCGACAAATTGCTCTTCGGACGCAGCCACCTGGGCGACTCTGGTCATGGCGATGAAAAAACACGCGTCATGTCGCTGCCGGACAACGCTGAGATCTGCGGCTGCAACGGCGTATGCAAGGGCACCATCGTGCAGGCCATCGTTGCCAAGAAACTCTTTACTCTGGATGAAGTGCGCTCGCACACCAAGGCCTCTTCATCCTGCGGCAGCTGCACCGGCTTGGTGGAAACGCTGCTGTCTGCCACAGTCGGCGGCGACTATTCCACCGCGCCATCGAAGAAGCCGATGTGCGGCTGCACCGATCACACGCACGATGAAGTGCGTGCGGCAATCACGGCCAACAGTTTGAAGAGCATGCCGGAAACCATGCGCTTCCTCGACTGGAAGACACCCGATGGATGCACCAAGTGCCGGCCAGCACTCAACTATTACCTGCTGTGCGCATGGCCCACCGAGTATGAGGACGATGCGCAGTCGCGCTACATCAACGAGCGTGCCCACGGAAACATCCAGAAAGACGGTACGTTCTCGGTGGTGCCGCGCATGTGGGGCGGACTCACCAACCCGAAGGAACTGCGCGCCATTGCCGACGTCGCCGAGAAATTCAAGGTGCCGGAGATGAAAGTCACCGGCGGCCAGCGCATCGACCTCTTTGGCATCAAGAAAGAAGATTTGCCGGCGATGTGGGCCGATCTTTCCGCGGCTGGTTTTGTTTCCGGCCACGCCTACGGCAAGGCATTGCGCACAGTAAAAACCTGCGTTGGCTCGCAGTGGTGCCGCTTCGGTACCCAGGATTCGACGGGTTTGGGCGTAAAGCTGGAACAAATGACTTGGGGTTCCTGGATGCCGCACAAGTACAAGCTTGCGGTATCCGGTTGTCCGAGGAATTGCGCCGAAGCCACCATCAAGGATTTCGGCGTGGTGTGCGTGGATTCAGGTTACGAACTTCATGTCGGCGGCAACGGCGGCATCAAGGTGCGTGTCACCGATCTCTTGTGCAAAGTCGAAACCGAAGAACAGGTAATGGAGTACTGCGCCGCCTTCACCCAGCTTTATCGCGAAGAAGCGCACTACCTTGAGCGCACCGCGCCCTGGGTGGAGCGTGTGGGCCTTGCGCATATCAAGTCCAGAGTGGTGGAAGACGAAGCCAACCGCAAAATGCTGGCAGAGCGCTTCCTGATTTCACAGAAACCTGCGCAGATCGATCCCTGGAAAGCCCGTGCAGAAGGTGTCGCATCCTGGGAATTCAAACCACTCGCCGAAATCGCCTGAAAGAAACCAATATGCAAACCGCAACCATGACAAAAGACGAACCCTGGCTCACCGTAGGCCGACTGGAAGACATACCCAAACAGGGGTCGCGGGTAATCGCCGCGCCCGGCGGCAACATTGCCGTGTTCCGCACCGTGGACAATGAAGTCTTCGCGCTTCGCGACAAGTGTCCGCACAAAGGCGGCCCACTGTCGCAAGGCATCGTGCACGGCAAGAAAGTTGCCTGTCCACTGCACGACTGGAAGATCCAGCTCGACACCGGCATTGCTGTTGCGCCTGATGAAGGTTGTGCCGCGAGTTTCCCGGTACGGGTGGTAGACGGCGTGGTGGAGCTCTCCCTCACGCCTAACACCGGATGCCCCAACCACTGAACGCAGCACTGGCATGACAGAACAACAAACTGTTCGCACCACCTGCCCCTACTGCGGAGTTGGCTGCGGGGTCCTCGTCGAGCATGCGGGCGATGGATACAAAGTGCGCGGCGACCCCGATCACCCGTCAAACTTCGGACGACTATGCTCCAAGGGCTCGGCGCTTGGCGAAACACTCAGCCTGGGTGGCCGACTTCTGCACCCCGAGATTGAAGGCAGGCAGGCAAACTGGGATGAAACGCTCGAAACCGTTGCCAGCCGATTCTCCAGCATCATTTCCGAGCACGGCCCGGATGCTGTTGCGTTTTATGTTTCCGGCCAGTTGCTGACCGAGGACTACTACGTTGCCAACAAACTGATGAAAGGATTTATCGGCAGCGGCAACATCGACACCAACTCGCGTCTTTGCATGTCT
>JAHENE010000099.1:0-1366 GCA_024643305.1 Thiobacillaceae bacterium
ACGACAGTTCCGAAATCGGCTTTGATTACCACACCTGCGCGGTCATGACCGCGATCGGCAAGCAGTCGCAGGACATCGCCCAAGGTGTGAATGAAGGCGAGGGCCTGTTCCTGGATCAGGGCGCGGGCGACCAGGGTTTGATGTTCGGCTATGCCTGCAACGAAACGCCGCAGTTGATGCCGTTACCCATTTATTTGGCGCACAGACTGACGCAAAGGCAGTCTGAATTGCGCAAGGACGGGCGCCTGCCCTGGTTGCGGCCCGACGCCAAATCACAGGTTTCCGTGCGCTACGTCGATGGCAAGCCGCAGCACATCGATACCATCGTGCTGTCCACGCAACACCATCCAGAGATTTCGCATGCCCAACTCACCGAGGCGGTGATCGAGGAAATCATCAAGCCAGTGCTGCCCAAGGACATGCTGCAGGACGGCACGCGCTATCTGGTCAACCCCACTGGCCGTTTTGTAGTTGGTGGCCCTCTGGGCGATGCCGGCCTCACCGGGCGCAAGATCATTGTGGATACCTATGGCGGTGCGGCACCCCACGGCGGCGGCGCTTTCTCCGGCAAGGATCCGTCCAAGGTCGACCGTTCCGCTGCTTATGCTGCGCGCTACGTGGCCAAGAATGTCGTAGCTGCCGGATTGGCGGAGAAATGTCTGGTTCAGGTCTCCTATGCCATTGGTGTGGCCAAACCCACCTCGCTGATGGTGGAAACCTATGGCACTGCCAAGGTACCCGAGCACAAACTGGTTGAGCTGATCGAGCAGCATTTCGATCTGCGTCCCAAGGGCATCATCCTGATGCTCGACCTCCTGCGGCCAATTTACACGCGCACCGCTGCGTACGGCCATTTTGGTCGTGACGAGCCCGAGTTTACGTGGGAAGCGACCGACAAGGCGGCAGAGCTGCGTGCGGCGGCAGGGCTGTAAGCCCAGCCTGTAAGCCGCAGCCAGAATCTGATAGAATTCAGCAACTTAACATTTAACCAAGGAATCATCATGGCCGAACGTAAACGCACCCGCCGCAACACCCTGGAACGCCGCTGCCTCTCCAAGGCTTTCAAGCGCCTGTTCATGGGTTCTTCCAAGACCGTGTTCAAGATGCTGGAAGGCGTCAAGCCGGTTAAAGGCAAGGCTGCGAACTAAGCCGCAATAATTTTCCGAGGAGCGTTGCAATCCGCTGATTAAACAGCGGGTCAGGCTCGGAAGGATGCACGGGGATAACCTCGTCATCCCGTCAAAACGGCGCTCACGTCACTTCTTTTTTGGGCTTGATAAAAGAAAGGAGGGCGTGATGAACGCCAACTCTAATTCAGTTTCACAAAACGATTTTTGCGTGGCCGATCTGGCCTTGGCCGATTGGG
>JAHENE010000099.1:1376-7412 GCA_024643305.1 Thiobacillaceae bacterium
AGTTTTTTCCGAGGAGCGTTGCAACCTGCTGCTTGAATGCAGTGGAGTCAGGCTCGGAAGGATGGGGGTGATGCCCCCGTCCCGTCAAAACGGCGCTCACGTCACTTCTTTGGTTTGATTAGAAAGGAGGGCGTGATGAACGCCACACCTAATCCAGTTTCACAAAACGATTTTTGCGTCGCCGATCTGGCCTTGGCCGATTGGGGCCGCAAGGAAATCCGCATCGCCGAGACCGAAATGCCGGGTCTCATGGCCATCCGCGAGGAATACGCCAGAGCGCAGCCGTTGAAAGGCGCGCGCATCACCGGTTCGCTGCACATGACCATCCAGACGGCGGTCTTGATTGAGACCCTGACCGCGCTGGGCGCTGAAGTGCGCTGGGCCTCCTGCAACATCTTCTCGACGCAAGACCATGCTGCTGCGGCGATTGCTGCCGAAGGTGTTCCGGTCTACGCGGTCAAGGGCGAGACCCTCACCGAGTATTGGGAATACACCCACAAGATTTTCGAGTGGGCGGACGGCGGCTACTCAAACATGATTCTTGACGATGGTGGTGATGCTACGCTATTGCTGCATCTGGGCGCGCGTGCCGAAACCGACATCTCCGTTCTGGCCAAACCGAGCAGCGAGGAAGAAACCGTGCTGTTCGCGGCCATCAAGGCCAAGCTGGCGATCGATGCCAAGTGGTATTCCACTCGTCTGGCAAAGATCAAGGGCGTGACTGAAGAAACCACCACGGGCGTGCATCGTCTGTACCAGATGCACGAGCGCGGCGAACTCAAATTTCCTGCCATCAATGTCAATGACTCGGTGACTAAATCCAAGTTCGATAACCTCTACGGTTGCCGTGAATCGCTGGTGGATGGCATCAAGCGTGCCACCGACGTAATGGTCGCGGGCAAGATCGCCCTGGTGTGCGGCTATGGTGACGTGGGCAAGGGTTCGGCTCAGGCGCTGCGCGCGCTCTCTGCGCAAGTGTGGGTGACTGAGGTCGATCCGATATGCGCACTGCAGGCTGCGATGGAAGGCTACCGCGTGGTGACCATGGACTATGCTGCCGACAAGGCCGACATTTTTGTCACTGCCACCGGCAATTACCACGTCATCAACCATGACCACATGGCAAAGATGAAAGACCAGGCCATCGTCTGCAACATTGGCCATTTCGACAACGAAATCGATGTCGCGTCAGTCGAGAAGTACCAGTGGGAAGAAATCAAGCCGCAGGTCGATCACATCATTTTCCCGGACGGCAAGCGCATCATTCTTCTGGCGAAAGGTCGTTTGGTGAACCTGGGCTGCGCCACCGGTCACCCCAGCTACGTGATGAGTTCGTCTTTTGCCAATCAGACCATCGCGCAGATCGAGCTGTTCAGCCAGACTGACAAATACCCGGTCGGTGTGTACACCCTGCCCAAGCATCTGGATGAGAAGGTTGCACGTTTGCAGTTGAAAAAACTGAACGCGCAACTGACGGTGCTGACTGAACAGCAGGCCGCCTACATTGATGTGCCCAAAGAAGGTCCATACAAGGCCGAGCATTACAGGTACTGATTTCATGGGGACTCGAACTTTCAGCATTGAGTTTTTTCCGCCCAAGACACCGGAGGGCATGGACAAGTTGCGTGCTGCACGCGCGCAACTGTCTGAGGTGATGAAGCCGGCGTTCTTTTCCGTGACCTTTGGTGCCGGTGGGTCTACCCGTGAGCGGACGCTGGAAACGGTGCTGGAGATTCAGAAGCAGGGTGTTGAGGCCGCGCCGCATTTGTCCTGCATCGGGGCAACCCGGGCCGACATCCGCAACATCCTTGAAACTTACAAACAGAATGGCATCCGCCGCATCGTTGCTTTGCGCGGCGACCTGCCATCAGGTATGGCCGAGTCGGGCGAGTTGCGCTATGCCAGCGAACTGGTGGAATTCATTCGCAGTGAAACTGGCGATACTTTCCATCTTGAAGTTGCGGCGTACCCCGAGATTCATCCCCAGGCAAAAAGCGCGCAGGATGACTTGAAGAACTTTGCGCGCAAGGTAAAAGCGGGGGCGAACTCGGCAATCACCCAGTACTTTTTTAATGCCGATGCCTACTTTCGCTTTGCTGATGAGGCGCGAACGCTTGGCGTTGAGGTTCCTATCGTGCCGGGCATCATGCCTATCGGCAATTTCTCGCAACTGGCTCGCTTTTCCGATGCTTGTGGTGCCGACATTCCGCGCTGGATTCGCAAACGCATGGAAGGGTACGGCGACGACAATGCTTCCATCCGGGCTTTCGGGTTGGAGGTGGTGACAGCCATGTGCGAACGCCTGCTGGCTGGTGGTGCGCCGGGGCTGCACTTCTACACGCTGAATCAGGCCGGGTTGACGCTGGAAATCTGGAAACGGCTAGAAGCATAGCTCCCACGCGAGCCGGCAAGCAATGTGGCTATGGTCAGATTCCATCCGCTGGAACTTTTAATGTCTTTTTCCCTTCCAATAAGACGTGTGAATCTTAGTTGTGAAGGAGTTTGTCATGAAATCGCTTCGAGTAATTTTTGTTACCAGTTTATTCATTGCCTTGGTGTCTGCCCCCGCATTTGCAAGGGGGCAGGGAAATGGTAAGGGTGTGGGGCAGTTGCAAGGTGAACAGCCGCCAGGCCAAGTGGTGCAGGAACAGGCCAAGGAAAGAACTGAACTGAAGAAGCAGCAGAAAGCGCAGGAAAAATCACAAGGTGATACCAAGGCTAAAGTGCGTGAACGTACTGAAGAAAAAGTTGAGTTGAAAACCCAGGAACAGCAGCGCCTGCATGATGTAACCGGTGAAGGCGCTAAGGAGCGGGTTGAACAGAAAACACAACTGAAGACAAAGGAGAAATTAAATGGTGCTCCCAAGGCTCAGGTACAGGAGCGTACAGAGGAGCATGTTCGCGAAGAACTTAACAAGGCCAAGTAACGCAACAGAGCATCGGGCGAATCAAGCGCGATGACACAAAAAAACGGGCGCCAATCGGCGCCCGTTTTACGCTTATCGGGGATTATGAATGGCTGTGCTCGGTCCCACCTTCGTGGGAATCCGTGCCGCTCTCATGCCCATGGAAAATTTTATCCTCGACAGATTTGCTGCCACCCGTTGAGCCATCGTGATGGTGACTGCCGCCTTTGTGGGTCTGGCTGCTGTGGCCGCCCATGTACATGGGGCCTTTACCCTTGCCGCCGGATTCGTGTCCATCAGAGGAGTGCCCGCCACCGGGGATATGCCCACCGCCAGAGCTATGTCCACCATCCTCGGCTGCATAAGCAATTGAACATAACCCAAGGCCTGAAACGACGACCATAACTCTTGTCAATTTTCTGATGATGTTCATGCAATGCTTCCTTAACTTCAACGAAAGGCTCAACCGGGCGGTTTCCCGCCCGGTTTGGCCCATTAGCGTACTGCGTTGTCGTGCACAAATTCGATGACTTGCAGGTAGTCATTCGCGGCAGTAGCGAAATCGTCTGCACCGCCAGTTGTGGTCGGGTCAACCCAGTTGGTGCTGCTGAATACTGCATCGTAAACGTTCACCGGGGTTGCCACGTAGGTAACACCATCAGGTTGCAATACCAACACTGTCACAACTACATCTTTCCAAGTAGTGTAGCGGTCATAGTTGAAAGTGGAGAAGTTGTAGTAGACATCGGGGTCTGCCGCCAGATTATTGATCCCCAGTATGGAGTTCATGTAGATGACAGTATCCACGGTGATGGTCCCGGTCTTATCTGAAGCGGCCGCAAGCAGCGCAGCGGGGTTAAACCCGGCTGGCAGTGCAATCGTCAGCGTTCCAGACATGTAAGCGTCATACAGTGCCAAGTTTTCCAGCGGCGAGTCGATTGCCACACCATTTACCAACAGCCGACCGGTCGCATCAAGGGTAACGACGACACCCGGTGCAGTGAGCTTGGCCAAGGCTTCAGAAAGCGCGTGATCGAGAACCTTGTTTGGCGAACGGCCAACACTCAAGCGTCCCAAGTCAACTTCAGCCGGAAAGACGTCATAGGTAGTGGTGCCGATGGTGACTTGTGTCAGCAAATCGCCTTCTGCATTGTAGGGAATCACTACCAGGCTGCCATCCGGATTGGTAAGCGGAATAAGATTTCCGTCCGAGTTGTATATAAACGCAATGACCTGCACCAGGCCATCTGCATTAGGAACCGGTACGCCATTTGCGTCGCGCAGCAGCACGACCATGTCACCGAATAGATCACCTTTTTTGGTTCCGGCGCCCGCTGGCATGCCGCCACCGCCTGACTTGCCGCCTTTCACACCTGCCCAGACTGGGCGATCGCTGTCTTCACTGGGCGATGCGCGAAAGATTTTCTTGCCCATGGCGCTTCCTGAGCCCATGCCCCCGCCTGAGCCCATAACACTTCCCGTACCGCCGGGTTTGCCCTTCTGAACTTGGCCTGTGCCCGAGTTCCCGCCACCACTTTCTGCTGCCTGGGCGTTCGACACAAAACCATTATCCAAACCTGTAACATGGCTGACGACCATTGGCATCGCCAGCATTGAAAACACTGCACTTCCGACAGCAATGAGTTTTTTCAGATTGTGGGATGAATGGGTCATTTCTTGCTCCTTGTAAAACGAATTGGATAAATCAAGGTTCCCTGTAACTGCTCAAACAGGAGAACAATGCCTATTATTAACCTAGTAAAAAATAGATTAATGCGCATTGAGAATTCTCAATGCACATTAAATTTAATAATTGAATTGTTAGAAACGGAATCCAAGGCCTAGGCGAGCAAGGCTCTCATGATTGTCGAAATTCATATCATCCGGATTGGCGCCACCCGCGTGCGTGGTCACGAAACCATATGAATCGTACGTGGTGTAGTTGTAATCCATACGCACAAATGTGTTGCGTGACGCCGGGATCTCGGCTCCTAGGCCAATGCGCGTGCCGTTGAGCCGATCGGTACGGTCGATCCATGCACCAGAACTGGCCCCCTTGTTGTAAATAGTGTTGAAACGCGTTTGTACCGCGCCGAACCGGCCGTATAACAGGCTGCCGTTATTTAGCGCGTAACCGATGCGCAGGCTGGCACCATAACCACCGCGTTTTTCCACTGAGAAATCCCTGCCACCCCCACCTACGGTGTCGCGCTGGTGGTGCCAACCGAAATTGGCCGCTTCGGTTTCCAGCTCCAAGCCGGCATAGAAATGGTCGAAGGTATAGCCGTAACCGGCGAAGAACCCGCCAGTAAAGCCAGGATTCGCAAAATCACCATAGAAATTGTAGGGGCCCTGATAAGTCGGAGGCGTCGTGTTATTGGACTCCAGTTGTGTCCCGGTGAGGGTTGTGTTCAGCGTTCCGTGCCCAACGGCTGCACCCACATAGAAGCCGCGTAACTCGGTCGGCAGTCGCTTGGCTACGCCCGGGTGTTCGCCACCAAAGCGCCAGCCCAGTCCAAGACTGAAGACGGAGTCGTTGATGTCGAATGTTTCCGTGGTGTAGGTGGTTGGCGCGTCGCCAGACTGGTAAGGAACACCATAGCTGCCATAGTTTGTGAAGCTGTAATCCATCCGTACAAACAGGTTGGATGAAGCGGGGATTTCCAGTCCCACGCCCCAGCGTACGCCATTTTCATCGCGGCCCTTGCCGTACGCGCCAGCCGGGGCGTACTGGTTTTCAGTGTAATAGGTATCGAAGTTGGTGTGAACCAGCCCCAGCTTGCCATACAGCAGGCCACCATCCAGAGCGTAGCCAACTTTGGCGCTCAGGCCGTAGCCGAAATTCTTGTCCACGTACATGGTGCGTGAATCAAGCTTGTCCTTGCTATGGAACCAGTCGACACTGCTGTCGCTGGTATCTAGCTCCGCACCGAGGTACCAGTGGTTGATCTCGGTGCCCCAACCCGCGAAGAGACCATAGGTCTCCCCGATGGCACCCATGTCGCCTTCATCAAGGCCGCCGCCGCCGCGTGGGCCGCTGGTCGCTGTCATCAATCCGCCTTGACTAATCTGGGCGCCGAGGTAGAAACCCGAGTAAAGGCCCAAGGCGCCGGGTGCCATCGGTGCCCCA
>JAHENE010000311.1 GCA_024643305.1 Thiobacillaceae bacterium
CCCCTTACAAAGGGGAGAACAACAAACAGGCGTTCGCCTCGGATGAGATGCATGGGCATGGCACGCCATGCCCCTACAAGGGGTGCAGTCTTGGAACGCATGTTCGTATCATTAGTATACAATGGGTGGGGAGGATTGTCACTTGATCATTTGATCAATCCATCGCGGATATAGATTTGAGTACAAAATAGCGAAATTAACACTTATCGAAACGCGATTTTGGTTGGAAAGCGGTTAGCGTCGCGAAGGCTTTTGCCTTCGCTTACCGCAGGTTTTCCTTCGGAAAACTGCACGAAGGCGGTTAGCCAGCAGCGAAAAGCAAGCGAGGATCGCTGCCGCCGAGCGACGAAATCGCCCAGGCTGCGGAAATCCTTGGTATCCTTCGGGGTGTCAGCGAGCTACGGTCGCTTGAAAAGCCCCGATGGGACTGCCCGTTCTGGGAACTGGTGTGCCTGCGGCGCGGAGTGACCAACAGCTTCGCCAAGACGTCAGGCAAGGAGAAATATGTCTTCTACCAGACGGCTATTTGCTGCCGACGAGGAAGTAGGTGGACATCACCCCTTTGCCTTTGATGTCGGTCTCTCCGCGAGGTTCAAATTGGTAGCGACCATTGAGCAGATGGTACACCATTTCGGTGCAGTGAATACGATTTCTGACTCCGTGCGATTCCATGCGGCTGGCAGTGTTGACGGTATCGCCCCACAGATCGTAGATGAACTTCTGACGCCCGATCACGCCCGCGACCACCGGGCCGCTGTGCAGGCCAATCCGGGCACTGAGCGATAGATTCATATCCTTGCTGATCTGTGACAGAACGGGCAGCATGTCCAGTGCGGCATGGGCCACCAGATCGGCGTGATTGGGCTGACGCCCCGGCAGGCCGCCGACCATCATATAGCAGTCGCCAATGGTCTTGATCTTTTCCAGCTCATAATGCCCGGCAATCGTATCGAAGGCCGTGAACACCATATCAAGGACTTCCACCACACGCTCCGGCGGAAGCTGGGCGGACATTGGCGTGAACCCGGCGATATCGGCAAACAACACCGTGGCTTCGTCGAATCTATCGGCGATCATGTTCTCGCCCTGTTTCAGGCGCTCGGCGATAGGCTCCGGGAGGATGTTCAGCAGCAGGGTTTCTGAGCGCGCACGGGCCTCCGCCAGTTCGTGGGTTCGCACCTCGATGCGCTGCTCCAATTCCTGATTCAAGACCGTCACTTCATCAAGGTACTGCTTGAGGTGCTGCGACACGGCCCCTGCGACACCCATCTGTTCAGTCGATTGAGCTTTGTCAAGGGGCGTTTTCTCGATCACGCCAAAGCGAGCCAGAGGCTCGAAGGGATCGGCAATCTGCGCGTGGTATTCGGGAGCGTGAACAATCGTATACACCAACGCCGTCGCACAGTGATCGCGCGGCACCAAGCCAGAATAGCCTGGATTCTGCGCAACAAGCTCCAGGGCCGTCTCCACTGGCACACCCAACAACGCTGCTACGCCGGGGAGCATTTCACTGATCAAGGGCGTATCGACGACGCCGGGTACAAAGGAAAACACGGAAACACCCGATGCACTGCCGACTTCACGGGCGACGGAGAGCGCCAGCGAGCGTGAAGCCGTTTTGGTCGCTGCATACGCTGCCCCCAAGGGAGAGCCTTCGTAGGCGATCATGTTGACGATGACCCCGCGTTTGCGTTCCAGCATGGCGGGCAGTAAGTGCTTGATATTCAGAAAAGGAACTCTGATATTGGTGGCAAAGGTTTCTTCCCAGACTTCGAGGCTGATCGCTTGTGTCGGGCTACCCGGTGGCATGAGGACGGCATTATTGATGAGAATATCGATCCCACCACAGGCGGCTACCGCCTGTGGGATCATCTGCAAGAGAGCATCCGCATCACTCAGATCGCACTGAATGAAGTGGGCTTTGCTGCCGTCCTTTTGAATGGCATCGGCAACCGCCTGCCCTTCCGGGCGCTTATCGACGATCACAACACTCGCGCCCAGCGCCGCCATCGTCATGGCGGCGGCTTCGCCGCTTCCGCGCGCTGCGCCAGT
>JAHENE010000100.1:0-5207 GCA_024643305.1 Thiobacillaceae bacterium
GATGTGCAGGATGTCTTGTTGGGAAAGGGGCATATGCCGTAAAAAAGTGGGAAACAAGTTATTGGGCCAGCTGGATTTTGAAGGTCTTCCAGGGGCGCGGCCCGGTGGAGTTTTTCAACAGCCTGCTAGTGCTTGGGGTATTATAACAAGCTTGGCACAACCATCTTCTTGACCTTCCCGGCGCCTCCCGGCGGCGGAAATTATTATTTAGAGACGCACATGTTAGGTTTTCTTACCCAATACTTTTCCACGGATCTGGCAATTGACCTGGGAACCGCCAACACCCTCATTTTTGTGAGGGGGCAGGGCATTGTTCTTGACGAACCCTCGGTGGTTGCGATTCGTACCGACCCTGCAGCCGGCGGCAAAAAAACAATTCAGGCAGTCGGCCTGGAGGCCAAGCAGATGCTGGGGCGCACCCCCGGCACGATGAATGCCATTCGCCCCATGAAGGACGGCGTGATTGCCGATTTCACCGTCACCGAGCAGATGCTCAAGTATTTCATCAAGAAGGTGCATGACTCCAAGCTGTTTCAGCCCAGCCCGCGCATCATCATCTGCGTACCCTATGGATCCACTCAAGTTGAGCGCCGCGCCATCCGTGAATCCGCATTGGGTGCAGGGGCGAGACAGGTTTTTTTGATTGAAGAACCGATGGCGGCGGCCATTGGTGCCGGATTGCCGGTAGGCGAGGCAACTGGTTCCATGGTGGTGGATATTGGTGGTGGCACTACCGAAGTGGGTGTGATTTCACTGGGCGGCATCGTTTATGCCTCCTCGGTGCGCGTGGGCGGTGACAGGTTCGATGAATCCATCATCAATTACATCCGCCGCAATTACGGCATGCTGATCGGCGAAGCTACGGCAGAACTGATCAAGAAGGAAATGGGTTCGGCCTTCCCCGGTGCCGAGGTGCGCGAAATGGAGGTCAAGGGCAGAAGTCTGGCTGAAGGCATCCCGCGCAGTTTCACGGTTTCCAGCAACGAAATTCTTGAAGCGCTGACGGATCCGCTGAATGCAATTGTCAGCGCGGTCAAGCAGGCGCTGGAGCAGACTCCTCCGGAACTGGGTGCGGACATTGCCGAAAAAGGCATGGTGCTGACCGGCGGCGGCGCATTGCTGCGCGATCTGGATCGCCTGCTCATGGAAGAAACCGGGTTGCCGGTGATTGTTGCCGACGACCCGCTGACCTGTGTGGTGCGGGGTTCCGGTCGCGCCCTGGAAGAATTCGAGAAACACGTTTCTGTTTTCACCAACGAATAAGTGGCGGCTCTAAGCATCATATTGGGGAAGGGGTAATTGGCAACACCCGGTCAGCCCATGTTTACCCGGCGGCCGGGGCTGGCGGCACGACTGGCCTTCTGGGCCGTGCTGTCCATTATCCTGATCGTCCTTGATGCACGTTTGAGCGCCCTTGGCTGGCTGCGTGCCGGTGTCGTTGCCGTTTTTTACCCAGTTCAGATTATCGTTCGTGCCCCCTTCGATTTTGGTGCCGAAGTGTCCGGTTATCTTGTTCGCCATCGCACCTTACAGAAAGAAAATGCTGCCTTGCGTGAAAGTCGTCGACAGGATAGCGTCAACTTTGCGCGCATTGGCGCACTGCAGGCTGAAAACGACGAGTTGCGGCATTTGATCTCCCTGCGGCAGACGGTAGGGTTCCCCAGCATCGCCGCAGAAATCCTGAGTACGCCGCGCGACCCGTTTTCCCAGCGTGTAATCCTGGATAAGGGGGCAAACGATGGTGTAGAGGCGGGGCAGCCGGTTGTGGATGGCATGGGACTGGTGGGGCAGGTCACGCGGGTGTTTGCGTTTAGTACCGAAGTGACATTGATTACTGATCGCAGCCAGGCTGTGCCTGCCCAGATTCAGCGTACCGGACAGCGCGTGCTGGTATTTGGAGGGGGCGGCGGCATGGAAGTTCGCTATTTGCCTACGCACACCGATATCCAGCAGGGTGATGTGCTGGTTACATCAGGAATAGACCGCGTTTATCCCGCGGGTCTTGTCGTGGCAAAGGTTGTGAGTGTTTTGCGCCCCGCGGACAGTACCTATGCCCGTGTCAGTTGCCTGCCGATAGCGGGCGTGGAAAAAAGCCGCATGCTCATGGTGCTCAAAACACAGAGCGAGCCCGGCAAGCCATGAATTTTCGCTCCCGTTCCCCTCTGAAGTTTGAGCCCATTCAGGAGTGGCGCATGATGGCCTTGAGCCTCATCATTGCGTTCCTGCTCAAGCAAGTTCCATGGCATGGCTGGGCCTTGACCCTAAGGCCGGATTTCATGCTGATCATGCTGCTTTTCTGGGCGCAACGCCGCGTAGAAGGCGTTGGTTTCGGATTGGCCTTCGTGTTGGGCATATTGACAGACGTGCAGGACGGGGTTGTGCTGGGGCAGCATGCGCTGGCTTATTGCGTGGGTGTGTTTCTGGTGCATTATTTCCGCCGCAGGCTTTCCATGTTCACCCTGCCACACCAGGCGCTGCAGATGTTTCCGCTGCTGCTGCTGACCGAGGTGGTGGCGCTTGTCGCAGGCTGGATGTCCACGCGCACCCCGCAAGGCGCATGGGTGCTTGTCTCGGCGCTTACCGGCGCGCTGTTGTGGTGGGCGCTGGCTTACGCAGGGAAAATGCCTGCTGCACAGCCTGAGAAGTAATGCCGTCTCCTGTAATCAAGAACCTGTATCTTGAGCTTGAGCGTTATCAAGGACGTCTCAAGATAGGGGCCGGCTTTGTGCTGGTGCTGACACTGATATTGGTACTGCGTCTGTTCTATCTGCAATTGATCAGGCACGATCATTATCAGGAGCTTGCCGAGAGCAACCGCATTACGCTGGTTCCGGCCATTCCCAACCGGGGCGTGATTTACGACCGGAATGGCAGGATTCTGGCTGACAATTTTTCCGCCTATACCCTTGAGATCGCAGTTGGCAAGGCCGGGGACATCAATTCGCTCCTGGAGCAGATTGGCAACCTTATTGAGGTTTCGCCAAAGGATCTGCGACAGTTCAGGCGTCTGATGGATGAGTCGCACGAGTTTGAAACTGTGCCGCTGAAAAGCAAACTGACAGATGAAGAGGTCGCCATTCTGGCGGCCAACCGGTATCGCCTGCCCGGTGTGGAAGTCAAAGCCCGACTGTTTCGGAATTACCCCGCTGGTGGTGGGCTATCGCATGTCGTTGGGTATATTGGCCGAATCAACGATAAAGATGTCAAGCAGCTAAGGGATACAAACAAGGCAGCAAATTACAAAGGCAGTACGCACATCGGAAAAGTGGGCGTGGAACAGGCATACGAAGACCTGTTGCACGGCAAAACCGGATTCGAACAAATCGAGACTGATGCGGCTGGTCGTGGTGTTCGGGTGCTGTCGCATGCATCCCCTGTGGCTGGCAGCGATCTGATACTGAACCTGGATCTTGAGTTGCAACGGGTCGCCGAGTATGCATTTGGTGATTACCGCGGTGGGCTTGTGGCAATTGACCCGAATACCGGCGGCATCCTGGCGATGGTGAGCAAGCCGGGATTCGACCCCAACCTGTTTGTAGACGGCATAGATCCCGCTGCATGGAAGGAACTTAACGAGTCTCTGGATACGCCAATGTTGAACAGGCCCTTGCGCGGCAATTACCCGCCCGGCTCCACTATCAAGCCCTTCATGGCGCTTGCGGCGCTGGAACTGAAGGTGCGCAAGCCTTCCGACACGATTTCCGACCCCGGTTTTTATTCGCTGCCAGGCAGCAGCCATTCCTATCGAGACTGGAAAAAGGAGGGACATGGCACGGTGGACTTGCATAATTCCGTGGTGCAATCCTGCGACACTTATTACTACCGCCTGGCTGTGGATATGGGAATAGAGCGCATGGGCGGCTTTCTTTCCAAACTCGGTTTTGGAGAGAAAAGCGGCATTGACATACAGGGCGAATCATCCGGGCTGCTGCCTTCGCCGGAATGGAAGCAAAAGAGATGGGGGCAGCCGTGGTATCTGGGGGAGACTGTTATTGCAGGAATCGGTCAGGGCTATCATTTGACGACGCCGCTGCAATTGGCCGCTGCCACGGCCACGCTGGCCAATGGCGGTACTTTTTATCGTCCGCGGCTGGTCAGGGCGATACGTGACGGGGTGACGCGCAAGGAAATCCCTATTCCACCAGAGGTGGCCTGGAAGAATTCCTTCAAGCCGGAGAATTTGGCCATTGTGCGCTCGGCGATGGTTGATGTGCTGAAGCCCGGAGGCACAGCCGCAGCCGCAGGGGCGGGCGCCCCCTATGCGATTGCCGGAAAGACCGGAACGGCACAAGTTGTCGGCATCAAACAGGGCGCAAAATACGAGGAAAGCAGAGTTGCCTTGCGCCATCGGGATCACGCCTTGTTTGTGGCCTATGCCCCTGCGGAAGCGCCCCGGATTGCACTGGCAGTATTGGTGGAAAATGGCGGGCACGGCGGTTCGACCGCAGCGCCCATTGCGCGTGCCGTATTTGATTACTATTTGCTTGGCAAAAAACCGGAGGGCGTTGCGGTATTGAAGGAATATGAGTCAGCTGGGGATTAAACATCTGATCGGCGGTTTTTTGCGGCACATGGATGGCATGCTGCTGGCGTTTCTGCTCGCCTTGCTCCTGCTCAGCACCGCTGTGGTTTTCAGCGCCTCTGGGCAAAGTGTTGTCCGTCTTACTGGCCACATGAGCAATATTGCCGTGGCGTTGACCGTATTGCTCATCGTTGCCAACATTCCCCCGCATATCCTTGCCAGGCTTGGTCCGCCGCTTTATGCCATTGCTTTGGTCATGTTGATCGGAGTGGCGCTGTTTGGGGAGATTCGCAACGGATCACGCCGCTGGCTGCCGCTGGGCTTTACCAGCATTCAGCCTTCCGAATTGATGAAAATTGCATTGCCGCTGATGCTTGCGTGGTATTTCCAGTTATACGAAGCCACGCTCAAACTGAAGCATTTTGGCGTTGCGGCCTTGATCATTGCCGTGCCCTTCCTGTTGATCTTGCGCCAACCCGACTTGGGTACAGCAGCGCTCATCGGGGCGTCAGGTTTTTACGTGCTCTTTTTCGCCGGCTTGTCCTGGAAAATAATTGCGGGTCTGGGCGTGGCCGGGGGGTTGTCGCTGCCGCTTGCATGGAATCTGTTGCATGACTACCAGCGACAACGGGTGATGACACTGCTTGACCCGAGCAGTGATCCGCTCGGAGCCGGCTATCACATT
>JAHENE010000100.1:5217-7386 GCA_024643305.1 Thiobacillaceae bacterium
TGGTTGAATGGCACACAGAATCAGCTCGATTTCATTCCGGAACGCACCACTGATTTCATATTTGCCGTGCAAGGCGAAGAGTTTGGCTTGTTGGGCGCCATTCTGCTGCTGCTGCTTTACCTTGCCATCGTCGCACGCGGACTGAAAATCGCCGAGCATGCGCCAACCATGTTTTCGCGGCTTATGGCGGGCACCATCAGCATGAACTTTTTCACCTATATCTTCGTCAACATGGGCATGGTTTCCGGAATACTGCCCGTGGTCGGCGTACCCTTGCCGCTGATGAGTTATGGAGGTACCGCGATGGTGACGCTGATGTTCGGCTTTGGCATGCTGATGAGCATGGCCACGCACAGGCAATTGTTGAAATTCTGATGCGAAATCTTTTTATTCTGTGCATTGTTATCTGGATGACCGGCTGCTCCACCAGCTCCAGGGTCAGGCACTCGACGGTTCCACCTCCCCCTGCAACGAAAGGCGGCGGATATTATCTCGATGATGGGCCTGGCGATAAGCCGCCAGCCGACTTGAAGAATATTCCGGATGCCGTGCCGCGCCAGGAGCCGCCGAACCCTTATGCAAACAGGCCCTATCAGATTGCGGGTGTCAGCTATGTGCCCGTAAGCGAGCCGCTCAACTTCCGCCAGCAAGGCATTGCTTCCTGGTACGGAAAGCGTTTTCATGGGAAGCCGACCTCCTCAGGCGAAACCTACAACATGTATGCCATGACTGCCGCCCATCCCACTTTGCCCATACCCAGCTATGCGAAAGTGACTTCAGTCGAGTCAGGCAAATCGGTCATTGTTCGCATCAACGACCGTGGTCCGTTCCACAGTGACAGGGTGATCGATCTCTCTTATACCGCCGCCTACAAACTGGGCTTTCTGGATCGAGGCAGTGCGGAGGTGATCGTCGAAAGCATTGGACCTCAGACTGAACAAATCCAGTACAACCTTGCACCGGAAATCGCAGCCAAACCGGACCAAAATAGCGTTGTCCGGGAAAGCACGAACAAACCGGGGTTCTACGTGCAACTGGGCGCTTTTGGCAATCCGGAAAATGCCCAGAAGCTGCTTGCAAGGGCTCGCGAGACACTGGATATTCCCGCCCAACTGGCGCAGGTAACGTTGGTGAGTGGTTTGCATCGCGTCAAACTTGGGCCTTTTGCCAATCTGGATGAAGCAAAAAACTGGGTCGAGAATATCCATTCCGTACTGGGCATATCAGCTATTACTCTTAAGCCGTGAGCATGATGAAGTTTCTACAATTGTTATTGGGTTTTCTTGTTGCCTTGCCTGCGTGGGCAGTTGTCGGAATGCCGCCCCCGCCCCCGAAAGTCGAGGCGCGTGCGTGGATGCTGCTGGATGTGTCGAGCGGGCAGGTGCTCGCCGCCCAAAACGAAGACCAGAAACTGGAACCGGCCTCGCTGACCAAGTTGATGGTGGCATATCTGGCATTTGATGCCATGCGCAAGGGCAAGATCGACGGGGATGACACCTTCGTGGTTTCCGATAAGGCCGCAAAGGCTGAAGGTTCACGCATGTTTGCCAAGGCGGGGCAGGAAATCAAAGTCGACGATTTGCTGGCTGCTTTGATCGTGCAGTCTGCAAATGATGCGGCGATTACCCTGGCTGAGGGCATGGCGGGAAGCGAAGAAACATTTGTCGACAGGATGAATGAACAGGCGAAGAAGCTTGGTCTCGCTTCTACCCAATTCCGCAACGCCATAGGCCTGTCACAGCCCGACCACTACAGTACGGCGAAAGACATGACTCGCCTGGCGAATTGGCTGATTTACTCTTTTCCCGAGCAGTACCGGAAGTATTTCGCTCAGAAGGAATTCGCCTTCAATGGCGTGACCCAGCAAAACCGAAATCGCCTGCTGTGGGTGGACCCGCAGGTGGACGGCATCAAGACGGGCCACACCCAGTCAGCCGGTTACTGCCTGATTGCAAGTTCCGAACGTGTCAAGCGCAGGCTGATTGCCACCGTTTTGGGCGCGCGTTCCGAAATTGATCGCGGCATGTATGCACAGCAACTTCTCAACTACGGTTTTCTTGAAACCGAGTCCATGCGTTATTACCGTGCGGGCCAGACGATCATGTCGATCCCTGTTTACAAAGGGGGCTCAAGCCAGGTGGATATCGGCTTTTTGAAGGATTTTTCGCT
>JAHENE010000101.1 GCA_024643305.1 Thiobacillaceae bacterium
CGCCTGACTGCACTGCGCGAGGCCCTGGATCTACCCGCCCTGTCGCGCATCGAGTGCTTCGACATCAGCCACACCATGGGCGAAGCGACGGTTGCCTCCTGTGTCGTGTTTGACCAGGGCAAGATGCAGAACAGCGAATACCGCCGCTACAACATCAGCGGCATCACCCCGGGCGATGATTACGCCGCCATGCGTGACGCGCTAACCCGGCGTTACCGCAAACTTCAGGAAACAGGCGGGGAAGGCGACGGCAAACGCCCTGACCTCATCCTGATCGATGGCGGCGGCGGACAACTCAATATTGCCAAGGAAGTGATGGCGGAACTGGGTATATCCGACATCGATCTCATCGGCGTAGCCAAGGGGCCGGAGCGCAAGCCCGGCATGGAAGAACTTGTCTTCACCGACAGTCGAATACGGCAACTCAAGTCCGACGATCCGGCACTGCATCTTATCCAGACCATACGCGACGAGGCGCACCGTTTTGCCATAACTGGACACCGTGCGCGGCGCGGCAAGGCCCGCACGCATTCATCGCTGGAGGACGTGCCCGGCATCGGCCCGTCCCGTCGCAAAACCCTGCTTGAGCGCTTTGGCGGTTTGCAGGGTGTAGCAGGTGCCAGTGTCGAAACACTTGCCCAAATACCCGGCATCAGCCGAGAATTGGCACAACGCATATACGACGCACTGCATTGACATGCCACTGAACCTGCCCAACCTGCTCACCTGGCTGCGCATCTTGCTCATACCGCTGGTGATTGGCGTGTTCTACCTGCCTGCCCGCCAGTTGTCCTACGAAGAAGCCAATTTGCTGGCCACGGGATTTTTCATCGTGGCGGCCATCACCGACTGGCTGGATGGCTACCTGGCCCGAAAACTCAACCAGATTTCCGCCTTTGGCGCCTTCCTCGATCCTGTCGCCGACAAGCTCATGGTGGCCGCCGCGCTGATCGTGCTCGTGGATCTCGAACGCGTCTCACCTGTCATCGCGCTCATCATTATCGGCCGTGAAATCGCCATTTCCGCCCTGCGCGAATGGATGGCCAAGGCAGGGAAATCCGGCAGTGTGGCAGTCAGCTTCATCGGCAAGCTCAAGACCGCTTTTCAAATGATCGCCATCACTTTGCTGCTGTACTGGGAACCTCTGGGCATCATTCCCATCCAGCTGTTGGGGCATCTGCTCATCAATCTGGCGGCCTTATTGACTCTGATTTCCATGTTTTATTACCTGCGCATGGCTGCCAGAACCTTAAAAGACTAAGTGCTGGTGAAAATCTCCGTTTGCCCGGAATAAAACCGGGGTTTCTTGCGTCTTAAAACAATCCCAACTCCTTATTTGGACGCAATCAAACTCCACATATCAACCCAATTAATAGAGTAGACTTGCCAGCGGAAGCGGGATCATCTGGTTGTCTGGTTGTTTGTTTTTCTCACTTCAATTTCACCCGTATTCACCAAGGAGACACAAATGAAGAAAGCAGTAGTAGTTGCAATGGCGTTGGCCTTTTCCGCCATGAGCCTTTCCGTACTGGCTGAAGAAGAATTCGCGCCCTATGGTTCTGCCAAGGCCATCAAACCAGAGTATGCCCCACAAAAAATGGCTTTCAGTGTGCAGAGCACGCCTGAAGATACCCCTGCTACCATTACGCAACTGGCTGGCGTATTGAAGCAAGCTGTTGTTGCTGTTCCTAAAGGCACGGAAATTGAAGTGGTGGTAATCGGCGCGACGGTCGGCGCATTTGCCAAGGAAAATTACTCCACATTCCAGCCCCAGATTGATGCAATTGCCCAGCTAAGCAAAGGCGCGATACCAATCAAGATTGCTATTTGCGGTAACTCCGTCAAGGGTGCCGGTTACAAGCCAGAGGATATGCACGGCTTCGCCGAGGTCGTTCCTGCGGGTTACCTCGAACTGGCCAACCTAGGGCAACAGGGCTATGCGATTAACCAGATTGCTATCGTTAATACCAAGGGTGCACGTTACGTCTTCCGTCCGGACCTGACGCCGAAACCACAGGCCGCCCCCACCGCATCGGCTGCACCGGCAAAAATGTAAGTACCGCGGCCCAGGGGAGACGGGCCGCCTGGTGCGGCCCGTCTCGATGCAGGGTTCCACCAATGATGGTTTTTGTTTTTCAATAACTTGACAAGAACGCGTCAATGCATAAAATGGCGCCTCTTTGACGCGGGAATAGCTCAGTTGGTAGAGCGCAACCTTGCCAAGGTTGAGGTCGGGAGTTCGAGCCTCCTTTCCCGCTCCAGATACCCGGGAAAACGAAAGTAACCCTGCTTTCGTTTTCCCTTTTTCGTTAAATGCCTTCATGGCGGGGTAGCAAAGTGGTTATGCAGCGGCCTGCAAAGCCGTCTACGCCGGTTCGATTCCGACCCCCGCCTCCATTTCTCTCCCCCCGACGTCTGTTAGAATCCCGGCTCCAATTCCGTGCCCGGGTGGTGAAATTGGTAAACACAGCGGACTTAAAATCCGCCGGGCCTAAACAGCCCTTACCGGTTCGATTCCGGTTCCGGGCACCATTCCCCCTTAGAATTCATCCTATTACTGGCATATTTGGTGGCAACTGGATATAATCCGTGGGGTTAAATTAGTGCTGTTTTATGGCATGGGCGGTTCGCCCATTTTTTATTTGTACGGCTGAAACATGGAACTGTCCGCGCTACTCGAATCCACGCTTGCCGGCTTAGGTTATGAACTGGTTGCCTGGGAACGTGCCGGGCGGGGACTGATGCGCATATACATCGACAAGCCCGAGGGCATCAACATCGATGATTGCGTAGCGGTCAGCAACCACCTGACCCGGTTGTTTACGGTGGAAAACGTGGCATACGACCGCCTGGAAGTATCTTCGCCGGGCATGGATCGGCCCTTGACCAAGGCGGTGGATTTCACCCGGTTTGCCGGACAGATGGTGAATGTGAAGCTGCGCGTGCCAATGGATAACCGCAAGAAATATAGCGGCAGGCTGTTGGGCCTTGAAGACAACAAGGTCAGCCTGGATGTGGACGGAACCGTGATTTTGCTGGATTGGAATAATCTTGATTCGGTGCGACTGAAGCCCGAATTTTAAGCTGGAGGATTAGGCGATGAGCCGCGAAATGTTGATGCTGGTGGATGCCCTGGCGCGCGAAAAAAATGTTGCGCCTGACATCGTCTTTGGCGCCCTGGAAATGGCCCTGGCTTCTGCAACAAAAAAACGCATCAAGGGCGATGCCGACGTGCGCGTCGAAATCGACCCCGAAACTGGCGAGTACAAGGCCTTCCGCCGCTGGGTGGTCGTAACAGAACAAGAGCTTGAATCCGAGGACAACCAGATTCTGCTGGTGGACGCCCAGTATGACCACCCGGACATCGAGGTCGGTGACTTTGTCGAGGAACCTGTCGAGGCCATGGAATTCGGCCGCATCGGCGCGCAGGCCGCCAAGCAGGTCATTCTGCAGAAAATTCGCGATGCCGAGCGCGAGCAAATCCTCAATGATTTCCTTGAGCGCAAGGAACACCTGGTTACCGGCGTAGTGAAACGCATGGACCGCGGCAACGCCATCATCGAATCCGGCCGCGTCGAAGGTTTCCTGCATCGCGACCAGATGATCCCGCGCGAGAACCTGCGCGTGGGCGACCGTGTTCGCGCTTACCTCTCAAAAATCGAACGCAGCGGCCGTGGCCCGCAGCTTGTGCTGTCGCGCACCGCGCCCGAGTTCATCATGAAGCTGTTCGAACTGGAAGTGCCGGAAATCGAGGAAGGCCTCATCGAAATCAAGGGCGCTGCACGCGACCCCGGTCTGCGCGCCAAGATTGCGGTCAAATCCAACGACCAGCGCATCGATCCAATTGGCACCTGCATCGGCCTGCGCGGATCGCGTGTGACTTCCGTCACCAACGAACTTGCAGGCGAGCGAGTAGACATCATCTTGTGGTCACCCGATCCCGCGCAATTCGTCATCAACGCACTTGCGCCTGCCGAAGTCAGCCGCATCGTGGTGGACGAAGAGAAGCACAGCATCGACGTCGTGGTGGAAGAAGACCAGCTGGGAAAAGCCATTGGTTCCAACGGCCAGAACGTGCGCCTGGCCTCTGAACTGAGCGGCTGGGAACTGAACATCATCACCGAGGAAGTCGCCTCGGAGAAAAAAGCCAAGGAAAGCGAAACCATCCGCAGCTTGTTCATGGAAAAACTCGACGTAGACGAGGAAGTGGCGCAAATCCTGGTCGAGGAAGGCTTCTCCACACTGGAAGAAGTCGCCTATGTGCCTATTACCGAAATGCAGGAAATCGAGTCATTCGACGAAGAAATCATCGAGGAACTCAGAAACCGCGCACGTAACGCCCTGTTGACCGCAGCCATCGTCGGCGAGGAAAAGGTCGAGGCCTCTGCCGGCGACCTGCTCTCGCTGGATGGCATGGACCCGGAAACTGCGCGCCTGCTGGCTACCAAGGGCATTCACACCACCGAGGATCTGGCCGATCTGGCGGTAGACGATCTGGTCGAAATGACCGAGATGGACGAAGAACGCGCAAAACAACTCATCATGGCCGCGCGCGCGCCATGGTTTGCCGAATAAAACAATCGGCCTGAAACACCAGGTATTTTAAGGACGGAATCCGCTGCATGAATGTTGACCAATTTGCCAAGGAACTGAAGCTCTCCCCGGAGTTGTTGCTGGAACAACTCAAGTCGGCTGGCGTGCACAAATCCGCTGCAGCCGACGAGATTACGGAGGCCGACAAGACTCAGTTGCTTGACTACCTGCGCAAGATGCACGGTGCCGACGAAAAACCCAAGACCAAAATCACGCTCACGCGCAAGCAGACGACTGAAATCAAAAAGTCCGACAGTGCAACCGGCAAATCCAGAACCATCCAGGTTGAAGTTCGTAAGAAACGCACTTACGTGAAACGGGATGCCACTGCGATTGAGGAAGCTGCCGCCCCCATGGTTGAGGCGGCCCCGGTCGAGGCAGCCCCGGTTGAGGAAGTGGCTGTGGCGCCGGTCATTGAACCAACACCTCCAGTTGCCGTTGAGCCCGAGCCAGTTGTTGCAGAAACACCTTCAGCCGAAACGCCCGTCGAAGTGGCGGCAGAGGAAGCAAAGCCCAAGCGCACCACTCGCAAGAAAGCCGTTTCCGTCATTGACGAAGCTGAACGCCAGGTACGTGAGGAAGAGGCGCGCCGACACCAGGCCCTGCTCGCTGCTCAGGCAGAAGGCCAGCGCCTCAAGCAGGAACGCGAGTTACTGAGAAAACAGGCAGAAGCAGCCCGCGCCGCGGAAGAAGCCAAGGTTCCGGAAAAAACCGAAGCCAGCGCGGCCACCCTGCACAAACCTGCAAAACCCGAAGGCGAAGCCAAAAAGCCCGCCAAAAAGGACAAAGGCACCTGGGCGGATGACGCACAAAAGAAACGCGGCATCAAAACACGCGGCGATACCGGCGGTGACGGCTGGCGCGGCAAGAAAGCCGGCGGCAGGCACAAGCCTTCCTCCGATGACTCCCAGCATCAGTTTGTCGCACCGACTGAACCGGTGGTACGAGAAGTCGCCATCCCTGAAACCATCACAGTGGCTGAGTTGGCGCACAAAATGTCCGTCAAGGCCGCCGAAGTCATCAAGACGCTGATGAAGATGGGTTCCATGGTCACCATCAACCAGGTGCTGGACCAGGAAACCGCGATGATCGTGGTCGAGGAAATGGGCCACGTCGCCCAAGCTGCGGCCATCGATACACCAGAATCATTCATTGAGGAAAGCGCTGCGGAGCACATCTCCCTGCCGCGTGCACCTGTCGTCACAGTCATGGGCCACGTCGACCACGGCAAGACCTCGCTGCTGGACTATATCCGCCGCGCCAAGGTTGCGGCTGGTGAAGCTGGCGGTATTACCCAGCACATCGGCGCCTACCATGTGGAAACGTCGAAAGGGATGATCACCTTCCTGGACACGCCCGGCCACGAGGCGTTTACCGCCATGCGCGCACGCGGCGCCAAAGCCACCGATCTGGTGATCCTGGTGGTTGCCGCTGACGATGGCGTCATGCCCACAACGATTGAAGCCATTCACCACGCCAAGGCAGCGGGTCTGCCCGTCGTGGTTGCGGTGAACAAGATCGACAAGCCGGAAGCCAACCCCGAACGCATCCGCCAGGAACTGGCAAGCCATGAAATCGTGCCGGAAGAATGGGGCGGCGAGTCCATGTTCGTGGACGTCTCCGCAAAATCCGGCCAGGGCATCGACAACCTGCTGGATGCCATCCTGCTTCAATCCGAAGTGCTCGAGCTCAAGGCCCCGCAGGATGCGCCGGCCAAGGGCATCGTCATCGAATCTCGCCTGGACAAGGGCAAGGGTCCGGTCGCCACGGTGCTGGTGCAATCCGGCACCCTGAAGCGTGGTGACATTCTGCTGGCTGGCCAGGCATTTGGCCGTGTGCGCGCCATGCAGGACGAAAACGGCAAGAACATCAATGCGGCCGGCCCCTCCATTCCTGTTGAAATCCAGGGCTTGTCCGATGTGCCCAATGCCGGCGACGATGTACTTTCGCTGCCGGACGAAAAGAAGGCGCGCGAAATCGCACTGTTCCGTCAGGGCAAGTACCGCGACGTGAAACTGGCCAAGCAGCAGGCAGCAAAACTCGAATCCATGTTCGAGCAGATGGCCGAAGGCGAAGTCAAGCAACTGCCGCTCATCATCAAGGCCGACGTGCAGGGCTCAAACGAGGGCCTGACCCACGCGCTGACCAGGCTTTCGACCAGCGAGGTCAAAGTCAACGTCATCCACAGCGGCGTGGGCGGCATTACCGAATCCGACGTCAATCTGGCGCTCGCTTCCAAGGCTGTCATCATCGGCTTCAACGTCCGTGCCGATTCCAACGCACGCAAGCTGGCCGAGTCTTCCGGCGTCGACATCCGCTACTACAACATCATTTACGAAATCGTGGATGACGTTAAGGCCGCTTTGGGCGGGCTGCTCTCGCCCGAGAAGAAAGAAAACCTCCTCGGCCAGGTCGAAATCCGCCAGGTCTTCCAGGTGCCCAAGGTTGGCGCTGTGGCAGGCTGCATGGTGACATCAGGCTTGGTGAAGCGCGGCAGCCGCGTGCGCCTGCTGCGCGACAACGTTGTTCTGTTCGACGGCGAACTCGATTCGCTCAAGCGCTTCAAGGACGATGTAAAAGAAGTCAAGGACGGCTTCGAATGCGGCCTATCGCTCAAAAACTTCAACGACATCAAGGAAGGCGACCAGTTGGAAGTCTATGAAGTCGTGGAAGTCGCTCGAACACTCTAGGAATTAGGATATAGGGACTAGGAGTTAGGGATTGCGCGGGCCGTAGGCCGCGCCTTATAAAGCGCAAAGCACATACCCTAGCCCCTA
>JAHENE010000102.1 GCA_024643305.1 Thiobacillaceae bacterium
CTTATGTCATGTCGCACCAGTACGAAAGCCTGTTGAAGAAAGCTAACTTCAAAGGCGGTCTGGTTGGTCGGTAATGTCGAAGGAAGACGTTATCCAGATGCCGGGTGAGGTGGTTGAGAACCTCCCCAATGCAACCTTCCGGGTAAGACTTGAAAATGGCCATGTCGTGCTGGGGCATATATCCGGCAAGATGCGCATGCATTACATCCGCATACTGCCGGGCGACAAGGTAACTGTTGAATTGACGCCTTACGATCTAACCAAAGGACGGATCGTATTCAGGGCGAAGTAAATGGAAACCGGGCAACCGGTTGCAAGGAGAGCGAACATGAGAGTTCAGGCTTCAGTAAAGAAGATCTGCCGTAAGTGCAAGATTGTGCGCCGCAAGGGCGTGGTACGCGTGATCTGCGAGGATCCGCGCCACAAGCAGCGCCAGGGATAAGTGTCTGCGAGGTTGGCTTATGGCTAACCAGTCAGACGTGGTATAATTTTCAGTTTTCTGTACGGAGTAACGCCGAATGGCCCGTATTGCAGGGGTTAACATACCCAATCATCAACACGCGGAAATTGCGCTGACAGCCATTTTTGGTATCGGTCGCACAACAGCTCGCAAGATTTGCGAGTCAGCGGGCGTGCTGACAAGTGCCAAAATCAAGGACCTGACTGACGCAGAAATGGAAAAGCTGCGCGAAGGCGTGTCCATCTTTACCGTCGAGGGCGACCTTCGCCGTGAAGTAACCATGAACATCAAGCGTTTGATGGACATGGGAAGCTTTCGTGGTTTGCGTCATCGCAAGGGCTTGCCTGTTCGCGGCCAGCGTACCCGTACCAACGCTCGTACCCGTAAGGGCCCGCGCAAGGCAATCAAGAAATAAGGAAAGCTAGATGGCGACCAAGACCGCGACTACTCGTGTTCGCAAGAAGGTAAAAAAGAGCGTTGCTGAAGGTATTGCTCACGTACATGCCTCCTTCAACAACACCATCATTACGATTACCGATCGTCAGGGTAATGCCCTGTCGTGGGCAACGGCTGGTGGCGCAGGCTTCAAGGGCTCGCGCAAATCCACACCGTTTGCTGCTCAGGTGGCTGCCGAAAATGCAGGCAAAGCTGCCCAGGAATATGGCGTGAAAAATCTGGAAGTGCGCATCAAGGGTCCCGGCCCAGGCCGTGAATCCTCCGTGCGCGCTTTGAACGCCCTCGGTTTCAAGATCACCGCGATTTCTGACGTGACTCCGGTGCCGCACAACGGCTGTCGTCCGTCCAAGAAACGCCGCATTTAATAGAGGTTTGATATGGCTCGTAATCTGGATGCGAAATGTCGTCAGTGCCGTCGTGAGGGTGAAAAACTCTTCCTCAAAGGCGAAAAGTGCTACACCGAAAAATGCGCAATTGAGCGCCGCAGTTATGCTCCTGGCCAACATGGCCAGAAGAGCGGCAGCCGTTTGTCCGGCTATGGCACGCAGCTGCGTGAAAAACAAAAGATCCGCCGTATCTACGGCGTTCTGGAACGTCAGTTCCGCCTCGTATACAAGGCAGCTGACCGTCGTAAAGGCGTGACCGGCGAGAATCTTCTGGGTCTCCTGGAAAGCCGTCTGGACACCGTTTGCTACCGTATGGGTTTTGGTGCTTCTCGCACCGAAGCACGCCAGGTTGTCCGTCACAACGGTATTCTGGTTAACGGCAAGCGCGTCAATATACCTTCTTACCTGGTTAAATCCGGCGATGTGGTTGAAGTGGCTGATCGTGCCAAGGCACACCTGCGGATCAAGGGAGCTGCAGAAGCAGCCGAATCCCGCGGCCTCCCGGAGTGGGTTGCTGTGGACACCAAAGCGCTCAAGGGCACCTACAAGTCCATGCCTCAGCGTTCCGACCTGCCGCCCACCATCAATGAATCGCTGGTGATTGAACTGTATTCCAAGTAATTAGCGACTGCTATCTGGTTATCGAATCTGATTACAGCGTTTAAAGGACATATCCTACATGCAAGCAGCAGCGGAATTTCTCAAACCCAGTATTGTTGATGTTGATCGCGTTACACCGCTCCATGCCAAAGTCGTCATGGAGCCGTTCGAGCGTGGTTATGGGCATACTCTCGGTAACGCTCTGCGTCGCATCCTTTTGTCTTCCATGGTGGGATACGCTCCTACCGAGGTCAAAATAACCGGTGTGGTGCACGAGTACTCAACCCTTGAAGGCGTGCAGGAAGACGTAGTTGATATCCTGCTCAACCTCAAAGGCATCGCATTCAAGCTGCACAACAAGGGCGAAGTCATTCTCAAGCTGGCTAAGAGCGGCGAAGGCCTCGTCACTGCTTCCGACATTCAGTTGGGTCATGACGTGGAAGTCGTCAACCCCGACCATGTCATTGCGCACCTGACAAAGGGCGGCAAGTTGGAAATGGAAATCAAGGTTGAAGCTGGTCGTGGTTATCAGCCTGTTCCTGCCCGTAAAGTTGATCCGGATTCGCGTGGCGTTGGCTCCATTTTGGTGGATGCATCCTTCAGCCCGGTTCGTCGTGTTGCCTACGCGGTGGAAAATGCACGAGTGGAACAGCGTACCGACCTCGACCGTTTGGTCATCGATATCGAAACCAACGGCATTGTCGATCCGGAAGAAGCTGTGCGCACTGCTGCACGCATTCTGGTCGAGCAGCTTTCCGTGTTCGCGGACCTGAAAGGCACCGAAACTGCAGCTGGCGAGGCAGCCCGCGCGCCGCAGGTCGATCCGATCCTGTTGCGTCCGGTGGATGATCTCGAATTGACTGTTCGTTCCGCCAACTGCCTCAAGGCCGAGAACATCTACTACATCGGTGACCTTATTCAGCGCACCGAAACCGAATTGCTCAAGACTCCCAACCTTGGCCGCAAGTCCTTGAACGAAATCAAGGAAGTGCTCGCCTCCAAGGGCCTGTCGCTGGGTATGAAACTCGATAACTGGCCGCCGGCCGGGCTCGAAAAAGCCTAAGTAACCCAAGACAATAAAGTGCGGGGTGGTGTGGCAACTGCCCTAGCCTAAGAAAAAGCAGATTTGAAAGGAATTAGCCATGCGTCATCGTCAATCTAATCGCAAACTTAATCGCACGACCAGCCATCGTCTGGCCATGCTGCGCAACATGACCAACTCGCTGTTGCGTCATGAAGTGATCAAAACCACCTTGCCCAAGGCCAAGGAATTGCGTCGCGTGATCGAGCCTATCATTACCCTGGGCAAAACACCTTCGCTGGCAAATCGCCGTCTGGCCTTTGATCGCCTGCGTGACCGTGAAATGGTCGTCAAGGTTTTCGACGAACTGGGCCCGCGCTATGCAACTCGTCCCGGTGGTTATGTTCGCATCCTCAAGTTCGGTTACCGTGTTGGCGACAACGCCCCCATGGCTATTGTCGAACTGATGGATCGTTCTGCGGAGACTGAAACAGCAGAGCCTGTGGCAGCAGAATAAAGCAGCCATTACTTAAAAAAGCCGGGTTTACCCGGCTTTTTTATTTGTACGCTTGCCAAAGTCCAATATGGCCTGCATATTGAAATGCAAAAATGTGGAGGTTGCAATGATTGTGTTGTTTACCGATTTTGGTACTAGCGACCCCTATGTGGGCCAGATGAAAGCGCGTATTCATGAATATGCACCAAGCCAGCAAGTGGTCGATCTGTTGCACGAGACCCCTGATTACAATGCACATGCTGGTGCGCATCTGATTGCTGCTTTTGCTCCTAACTTTCCTCCGGGAACGGTTTTCATATGTGTGGTGGACCCCGGCGTTGGTACAGGTCGTGAAAGCGTTGTCGTTACAGCCGGCGGTCGCTGGTTTGTTGGTCCGGACAACGGACTTCTGTCCATCGTTGCTGCACGTAATGCAGACAGCAAAGTATGGCGCATCAAATGGCAGCCCGAAGTGCTCTCTACCAGTTTCCACGGGCGCGATATATTTGCGGTGATCGCAGCTGAAATAGCCAAGGGAGATTTCCCAGCGAATAAGTTGGAAGCGAAGGCGAAGCTGCATGTGGAATTCGATGCAGGTGATCTTGCCCGAGTCATATATATCGACCATTTCGGCAACGCCTGGACCGGGCAGCGAGCATCAAGCATACCTGCCGGATCGCGGGTTGTGGCGAAGGGTGGTGAATTTAGCAATGCCGAGACCTTTGGCTCTGTTGGGAAAGGCGAAGGCTTTTGGTTTGCAAACAGTGTGGGGCTGCTGGAACTGGCCATTAATCGCGGTAATGTGGCCGACAAGTTGGGCCTGAAAGTGGGTGACACCATCCAGGTCTACAAACCGAACTAGGTGATCAGCGCCAATCTGAAATCGTTGACGTTTGTCCGGGTTGGTCCCGTGATGACCAGATCATCGAGCAGACTGAAAAGCGCGTAGGCGTCGTTAGCTTCAAGACAATCCACTGCGTTGAATCCGGCTGCATGGGCGCGTAGTAAAGTATTGGGTGTCCAGATTGCCCCGGCATTCTCTTCAGTGCCGTCAATGCCGTCCGTGTCGCAGGCAATGGCCCAAACGCGAGGTAAATCCTGTGATGCCAGCCCCAAGGCCAGCAAATATTCAGTATTACGCCCGCCATGGCCGTGAGCATTGCGTACAGTTACTGTGGTTTCTCCGCCAGACAGCAAAGCGACAGGTTTTGCCATGATCGCCATCTGCCTGCGCAGCATCTCAGCATGCGCATGGGCAACATCGCGCGCTTCTCCCTCTATTTCTCCCAGATTGATGACATGCACACCTTGCTGCTCGAGCCATGTCTGGGCTGCATGCAAACTCGTGCTGGCGCTGGCAATAACCCGATTTCGGACGTGATGTAGAACTGGTTCATTCGGTTTTGGCGTATCCGGAATATCGCCCCGTATGCCGTATTGCAGGTGAGCAGCGACTGCCAAAGATGGATCTAACCTATAGTGCTGCAGCAAGGCGAGGGCGTCCGCATAACTGCTTGGATCGGGTGCGCAAGGCCCCGAGGCGATATGAGTCGGATCGTCTCCGACCACATCAGACAATATCAGAGCATGTACAGGCGCCTTGCTGAGTGCGGCGACCTGGCCGCCGGAGAAACGGGTGAGGTGCTTGCGCACAGTGTTGATTTCCTGGATGGGGGCGCCACACGAAAGCAGGGCTTTGGTCACTGCACGCAATTCATTCAAGGTTATCCCATCCACGGGAAGCGCCAACAGGCTGGATCCACCACCTGATAACAGAACCAGCAATAAATCAGACTCAGTCAGTTGCTGTATTGCTACTAGCATTTGGCGGGCGGCCTCAGCGCCGCGTCCGTCTGGCAGGGGGTGGCTGGCTTCGATGACATCTATCCGGGTTAACGGCAGACTGTGCTGATAGCGGGTGACAACCAGCCCGGACAGAGGGGCTGCTGGGGGCCAGTTGTCTTCAACCGCCTTGGCCATGGCCGCAGCGGCTTTTCCCCCGCCGACTACGAGCGTTCTGCCTTTGGGAGGTGGGGGAAGATGGGGGGGGACAATGTTCAGCGGGTTGGCAGCTGCCAGTGCAGCCTGAAATGCAGCGACGAGGATATCCTTCTGCGAGGTCATGGAGTTGATATTGCCAGCGTTCCAGTCCCAACGGCAAACATAGTTGAGTTGCCAGGGTGACAATGAGTCATTGATTCATTGAGAATGATTATCGTTTATAATAATGTTGTGGCATACAAAATGGCACAGCAAAAAAGAAGGTATGGGTGCAACCCACTCCGTGCGTGTCGGTTAACAATCAGATTCTTTTTCTGAATTCAAATGGATCAAAAAGCAAAGCAAACAAGGCTGCTGTGGGCATTGCTATCCAGTCTCGTTGTGGTGTCTCCAGTCTACGGAGAAGAAAGGCTGGAAGAGGAAATCCTCGTGGAGGGAACCGTTGTTGCAATCGGACAGCGGACACTTGGCGGGTCTCAAAACGGCAAGGACGAAAGTAAAATGAATTTTCGAGCTGACTTGGGGATAAGCGCGCCGGCGGGAGAACTGGGAGAAGCCGAGGGAAAATTCTTTGCGCACATACGCATGGGTCAGGGCAATGGATTAGGCATGCTGAATCCAACGCTGACAAGCACGGTTAATTCAAGCACGTTCGCCCGGGCTGATGGTGGGCTTACGATGCGCCTCGCGCAAGCCTGGTATGAACTGAGTGTTCCCTTGGAAGGCTGGAGCAAACAGGCTCGAAGTCGACTAAAACTTACTATGGGCAAGATTGATCTGTTTGCCTTCTTTGATCAGAACGACATTGCTGATGATGAGTCTTCAGCCTTCCTGAATAACGTATTTGTGCACAACCCCCTGCTCGATTCCGGTGGTGATCTGGAGGCGGATGGATATGGCTTTGCACCCGGTATGCGGATTGCATATGGCAACGAGTATAAAAATGGAAGTTACTGGCAGGCGTCCCTTGGGTTTCTAAGCAAAAACGAACATTTGAATCCATTTGTAATTGGTCAAGTTGAAGTGGGCGACGAATATTTATCTGGAAAGAACGGTGTCTATCGTATGTATGTTTGGTCAGGAGGATATGCAACACCTTACGCCAACGGGTCTGATTCAAGCATTGAAAGGCACACTGGCTGGGGAATTAGCATGAACCAGCAAGTGGCCGCACATCTAGATCTGTTTGCACGCTATGGACACTCGATCAAAGGCAAGGTGAAATTTGATCAGGGTGTCACATTGGGTGCGGAAGTAGGCGGCGCGTATTGGGACCGCGAGCATGATCGTCTGGGAATGGCTGTCGGTTGGCTTGATACCAGCAAGGGGTTCCGGGCAGATGCACCTGTACAGGATGCGAATGGAGACTTGATTCCAGATTTCGGTTTTGCGCCTGGAGGGGCAGAAAAACAGTACGAGATTTACTACGCCTGGAAGATCAACAAGTACTTTGAACTGTCGCCTGATTTTCAGTGGATAGCCAAACCTTCCGGAGATTCGTCCGCGAGAAACATATCCGTTTTCGGTTTGCGCGCCAGACTTGGCTTTTGATTGCTTGAATTATTGATGGGGCCCGGTCAGTGCGGTTTCTGGATAAGCCTTGACCGCACCATGCTCAATCGGTAAATCAGCGGCATCACAAACAGCGTCAACAGGGTAGCGACAGAAAGCCCCCACACCAGGCTGGAAGCCATGGGCCCCCAGATCAGCGATTTTCCGCCGAGGCCTGCGGCAAGCGAAAACAGCCCGCCGATCGTGGTTGTGGTGGTGATGATGATGGGGACCACGCGACGGCGCGCAGCATAGATCGAGGCGTGCAGCAGGCCCATGCCGGACTTGAGGCGTTCATTGGCGGCATCGATCAGCACAATGGCTGAATTAACCGCAATGCCGGTCAG
>JAHENE010000103.1 GCA_024643305.1 Thiobacillaceae bacterium
ATGCTGCTTTTGCGCCCCTTGCTGGGCGTGCCAAAATCCTCGCTAATCGATTATGCGCTGCGACATCACCTCAAATGGGTGGAAGACGACAGCAACACCGACACCAGGCTGTCTCGCAATGCACTGCGTCAGGACATCCTGCCTTTGCTGGAAAAGCACTTTCCAGACTATCGCGAGCGCCTGTCCGGCGTGGCGCGGCGCATGGCCGAGGTGGCTGTCTTGCTGGAAAACATGGCGGGTCATGACAGTAATGCGCATCCACAGGACGAACTCGACTGTTCCGAACTCAAGGCCCTGCCGGAAACCCGCGCCCGCAACCTGCTGGCGCACTTCCTGCGTGCGCAGGGCGAAACAGTGCCCAGGCCAGCTGCGCTAAGGGAAATGCTGCGCCAGTTGGTCGAAGCGCGTGGCCGTCTCAGTTTGCCGCTGCCCGATGGGCGGCGGCTTGTGCGAATCAAAAACAAAGCCCGGATCGCGCCGTAATGACGCGAGCAGCTTGTTCTATACTGACCGCCAAATTACAACTACAAAACGGAAAATCCCCATGAAACCGGCGCAATTGTTGTTCGGACTGCTTGCCGCATTCGCGCTTTCCATTGCTCAGGCGGCCGATCCCATTGTCATCAAGTTCAGCCATGTGCTCGCGCCCGCCACGCCTAAAGGCAAGGCGGCCGAAAAATTCAAGGAACTGGCGGAGAGTTACACCAAGGGAGCCGTGAAGGTCGAGGTCTATCCCAACGGCCAGCTCTACAAGGACCGTGATGAAATCGATGCGCTTCGGCTGGGTGCGGTCCAGATGCTGGCGCCCTCGCTGTCCAAGTTGGGCGCGCTCGGCGTGCGCGACTTCGAGATATTTGACTTGCCCTACATGTTCCCCAACAAGACAACGCTTTATCGCGTCATGGATGGCGATATCGGCACACGGCTTTTTGCCCAGCTCGGAAGCAGGGGTATCAAGGGCCTTGCCTTCTGGGACAATGGGTTCAAACAGATGAGCGCCAACAGGCCGCTAAGGAGCGTGGAGGATTTCAAGGGACTGAGAATGCGCATTCAATCCTCCAAGGCGCTTGATGCTCAAATGCGTGCGCTTGGGTCCATTCCGCAGGTGATGGCTTTCTCGGAGGTTTATACCGCCTTGCAGAAGGGGATGGTGGATGGCACCGAAAATCCCATGTCGAATTTTTATACCCAGAAACTCTACGAGGTGCAAAAACACCTGACCCTTTCCGATCACGGCTATCTGGGGTACGCCGTTATCGTCAACAAGTCATTCTGGGAAGGGCTTAAGCCCGACATTCGTGCCCAGTTGGAAAGAGCCCTGAAGGAAACAACTTCTTTTGAACGCAGCATCGCCAAGGTTGAAAATGACAGTGCCTTGGCAAAGGTAAAAGCAACAGGTAAAACGGAAATATACATCCTCCCCTATGCAGACCGCCTCGTGTGGCAACAGACCTTGCTGCCGGTGCATGAGCAATTTGCGGAAGTGGTTGGCAGTGAAACCATCCAGGCTATTTACAAGATCGCTGCTGACGTGGCAAGAGAAGAGATGCAGCGCAGAAGCAAATAATAAACAGCTGCAAGCCTGAACAAATTTTAGGACCTTGCTGATTTTCTGCCTTCGTGGATGACGCTGGGTTTGGGATAATGCCGCATGATCCGTTTTCAATCCCTTACACTCGCACGTGGCACCAAGCCTTTATTCGAATCTGCAGACCTCACGCTGAATCCTGGTGAGAAGGCTGGTCTCATCGGTGCGAATGGCTCCGGCAAATCCAGCCTGTTTGCGCTCCTGCGCGGCGAATTGCACACCGATGGCGGAGATGCAGTGTTTCCAGCGTCATGGCGTGTCGCTCACGTAGCGCAGGAGACGCCCGCTCTCGAACGTTCAGCCATCGACTACGCCATCGACGGCGATACCACCCTGCGTCGCTTGGAACGTGAACTGGAAGAAGCCGAAGCGAAGCACGATGGCCATCGTATTGGCGAGTTGCATGCCGCGCTACAGGATGCCGATGCCTATACTGCACGAGCTCGCGCCGAAAATTTGCTGAACGGCCTGGGCTTTTCCCATGCGCAGATGAATGAGCCGGTCGCGAGTTTCTCTGGCGGTTGGCGCATGCGCCTCAACCTGGCACAGGCGCTGATGTGTCCATCGGACCTGCTACTGCTGGACGAACCTACCAACCACCTCGATCTAGACGCCATTATCTGGCTGGAAGATTGGCTCAAGCGTTATCCCGGCACGCTGATCGTGATTTCGCACGACCGCGATTTCCTCGATGGCCTCGTCAACGTCATCGTCCACATCGATGACAAAAAGCTCAAGCGTTATGGCGGTAATTACTCCGCTTTCGAAGTTCAGCGCACAGCAAACCTGGCGCTTTCCCAGGCGGCGTTTGAGAAACAGTCGCGCGAGCGTGCGCATTTGCAATCCTTCATCGATCGCTTCAAGGCCAAGGCCACCAAGGCCAAGCAGGCCCAGTCGCGCATGAAAATGCTGGCGAAGATGGAAGAGCTTGCGCCTGTGCACGCGGCAGCTGCTTTTTCATTCGAATTCCGCGAGCCCGAACGTGCGCCTAATCCGCTGCTGGTAATGGAGGAAGTTACGGCCGGCTATCGGGCGGGGACGCTGGACAAGCCCGTTCTCTCGAGTATCAATCTCAGCCTGCAGGCGGGTAGCCGCATCGGCCTTTTAGGCGTAAACGGCGCGGGCAAGTCCACGTTGATCAAGACCCTGGTCGGCGAACTTCCGCCGCTGTCTGGCGAGGTGCGCCATGGCAAGGGACTGGCCATCGGCTACTTTGCCCAGCACCAGCTGGAAATGCTGCGCCACGACCAGTCGCCGCTGTGGCACCTGAACAAGCTTGCGGGAAATGAGAAAGAGCAGGAATTGCGCAATTTTCTCGGCAGCTTCAATTTTGCCGGCGACATGGCTACCGCCTCCATCGCGCCGTTTTCAGGCGGTGAAAAAGCGCGGCTCGCGCTTGCCCTCATTGTCTGGCAGCGGCCGAATCTGCTGCTGCTGGACGAACCCACCAACCACCTGGATCTGGAAACGCGCGAAGCCCTGACTGTTGCGCTGGCCCAGTTCGAAGGCACCCTGGTGCTTGTGTCGCATGACCGGCATTTGCTGCGCGCCACCACCGATGAATTCATGATCGTGGCTGATGGCGGGCTGCAGCCCTTCGACGGCGACCTCGACGACTACCGCGACTGGCTGTTCAAGACCCGTCTTGCCAAACCCGAGGCCGGGTTGCCAACCGAGTTACGCATCGACCGCAAGGCCGAGCGGCGTCAGGAAGCGGAGGCGCGTCAAAGACTTTCTTCCGCGCGCAAGCCGATAGAAAAGCAGATCGCCAAGCTGGAGAAGCGTCTGGACGACTTGAATGCACGCAAGAGTTTAGTGGACACGCGTCTTGCTGATGCCGGCATCTATGCTGATGCCAACAAGGAAGAATTGAAACGTCTGCTGCTGGAGCAGGCTGAGCTGGCCCGGGAACTGGAGATTGTTGAAAGCGAATGGCTGGAACAGCAGGCAGCGCTGGAAGAGCTTGACCTTGTTTGACTGGATCGCCACGGACCTTCGGTCCTCGCGATGACAGTAAAGCGTCATTGCGGGGAGGAGAAGACGGCGCGGCAATCCAGCCTTATTTAATGACAGTCACCTTTTTCATTACCACCGGCTCCAGCGGCACATCCTGATGCGGTCCGTAATCACCGCGCGGTACTGAAACAATTGCATCCGCGACTTCCATGCCTTCCACTACCTGGCCGAAGACAGCATAACCCCAACCCTCGATGCTCTTGCCGCGATGGTTGAGAAAATAATTATCTGCCACGTTGATGAAAAACTGCGACCCTGCAGAATGCGGATCGCCAGTGCGTGCCATTGCCAGCGTGCCGCGCAAATTCTTCAGGCCGTTGTCGGCCTCGTTCTGGATAGGTTTGCCACGCGGTTTTTCCGTCATGTCCGGCAGCATGCCGCCGCCCTGGACCATGAAGCCGGGAATCACCCGGTGAAAAATCACACCGTCATAAAAACCCGAATTCACATAAGTGAGGAAGTTCTGAACTGTTATGGGTGCATTGTTTGCAAACAACTCCACCGTAATGTTGCCCTTGCTGGTTTCGATCAGGACCCGGGGATTGGCGGGCTGGCCAGCTGCAGACTGGGTGGAAACCGTCTGCTTGCCAGGTTCCTTGGCGTTGCAGCCAGTCACACCCAATAAAAGCGCGGCGAGAAAAACAGCGAATCGTGTCATTTGTTCAAACCCGAATCAAAATTGGAAGCGGCAATGTTAGCAGGTAGCCTGGAACGAAACCGAAGCCTGCTAATCGTATATAGTGAAAATTGATATATCCACGGAGAGCGAAATCATGAATATGCGCCTCATGTTTGCCTTGCTGGCATGCCTTATCCTAGCGCCTGTGGCTGTGCTGGCTGCTACAGGGCAGCAGGCCGAAGCCGATACGGCAATTGCCCCAATCAAGCCTCAGACATTGCAGTCTTGCCTGAAGCCGGGGGAGAAAACCTTGAATATGGCCCAGACCACCCAGACCGAATGCTGCAAGGACCACAAAGGTGTATGCGGCTGCCGTGCAGGCAAGATCGTCTGCTGCGACGGAACGGCCAGTGCAGAGCCTGGCTGCGCCTGCCATGGCGACGACGGCTTTCTCGAGTAGCCTCTATTTGGAGGTTGCGACCCAGACGCCATCCCAGTCTTTATCTGGCGGCGTTTGCCTGAAAGATTGAATACGCTCAAGAAACACCCGACTGGGCTGATCTGACGGCATGGCTTTCAGGCCTGAGTTGAAGTCAGTTTCGGCCTCATCCCAGTCTTGCTTGCGATAGGCTGCCAGCCCACGCACGAACGACTCTGCCAACTGCTTTTGAGGTTCACTCAGCTCGCGGGCAACCCCCATCAACTCGAATACCCTTACCGGCTCAGCCTTGCCGGCAACGCGCAAGCTGTCGATTTCGCGGAAAACCAGGCTGTCCCGGGCCAGGCGCCAAGTATCCTCGTTGACCAGAATGTGCGTGCCGTAGAACTTGTTGGCCTGCTCCAGGCGCGAGGCAAGGTTGACGGTGTCGCCGATCACGGTGTAGCCGCGGGCCGTCTCCGAACCGATGTTGCCGACGGTGACTTCACCTGTGGCAATGCCCATGCGGGTGTCTATCGTGGGCAGGCCATGCCGCATGCCCAGGATGTCGGGCAGAGCAGTGCGGAATTCGTCCAGCTTTGCCATCTGGGCTAATGCAGCTACGCAGCAGAGCTCGGCGTGGCTTTTCTCGTCGGTAAAGGGCGGGCCCCAGAAGGCCATGACCGCATCGCCGATGTACTTGTCGATAATGCCCTGGCGTTCGCGAATGACTTCGGCCATCAAGGAGAAATAGCTGTTCAGAAAACGTACCGCCGTGTCCGGCGTCATCCCCTCGCACATCCGGGTAAAGCCTGCCAGGTCCGAGAAGAACACCGTCATCACATGGCTTTCGCCGCCTTCGGCCGGCAGGCGCTTTTCCAGCAGGCCGCGCACCACGCGCGGGTCCACGTATTTGCCGAAGGTTTCGCGGATGTATTCCTTCTCGCGCAGGCCCACGACCATGTGATTGAAGGAATCGGCCAGGGTTGCCATTTCGTCGCGCGTGTTGACGTGAATCTCCACGCCTAAGTCACCTTTCTCCACCGCCTGGGTGCCGCCCAATAGCCGCTTGACCGAGTCCACCAGTGCGCGGCTGATGGCCCAGGCAAAGACCAGGCCGAGGAGCGTGGCAATCGCCGTGATGATCCAGTTCAACTGGATCGCGCGCTGTTCCTCCGCCTTGGCCTGTGCCGCAGTTTCGCGGGTGAGTTTGTTGAGGATATCAATGGTCTTGCCGATTTCGATGTCCACATTGTCTTTTTCTTTCAGGAGCGCATCGCGCATGATCTTCTGCGAGCGCTTCGTGCCTTCCTGTGCCTCGATCTGGAAGATGCGGAACGCCGCATGGAAGCGCTGGCGCGTGGTCTGAATGACGGGCAGTTGTTCGCCCAGTACCGCCAGTGTGACATTGTCCAGCTCGATATCTTTCGCCGCCCGTGCTTCAGTCAGCATGCGCAGCGAGGAGTCGACGATCTGGTCGGCATTGATACCGCGGTTGTCGAAATTGGTCGATTCCTGGGCCAGATATTCCTTGTCTGGCTTTGCCGCGTCCATGCCGGCCAAAAGCCGTTCCATGTGCACCATCTGCTGGCGGATGAGGATTTCCACGCTGGCGACCTGTTCCTGCAGCGGCAGGTAGTAGTCGGACAAGGCGCGCACCTGATTGTTGAGCTGGCGGAAGTTGAGCACCGACAGCCAGGTGACGATCACCATAAGCCCCAGCAGTGCGGCGGTGATGCTGAATATTTTCAATCGGATGGGGCGTTGCATAGATTTAAATCTAGCCTGCTTTGCCGGCTACTGCCAACACGCAAAAAACAGGTCGGCTTTCATAGCGAAGCGGCCGCCCGGGAGAGAAACGAATTGAGAGATTGTTTAGGACACGCTGCCGAAGCTCAGGTCCATGGCTGAGAAGGGCGCCTTCAATCCCGCGAGCCGGCAGCCCTGGGCAATAGGGCCGCCCGGGAACAGCATGTACAAATGCTTGAGCCCGCCCTGGGTGTGGAAGTGTTCGTCCAGCGCGTCATGCAGATCTCGCGTACTGAATCTTGAAGAAGCATCATGCTGAGCGAAATAGCTCTGCAATGCGCGTATCGCTTCCCAGTGCTCGCCGGTTAGTTTGAGTTCCTCTTTGTAGGCGATGTCCATGGCGAGTTGGCGAGACCAGTCTTCAGGCGCATTTGGAAACTCGGGGTCGATCGACCTTTCACGGGTAAGCTTGTTGATATCGGTTGAAACATGCAGCATGGCTTCCTCCTTTTGAATTGCCTGAGGGGAGAGTCTTCAGAGTAGACGATGCCAAAGCAGAAACAACCCTAAACGTGTAATGGAAGTTCTTCCATCAGCGCCACCTGTTCGCGCAGTTCCAGAATGCGGTCCTGCCAGTAGTGCATGGTGTTGAACCAGGGAAAGGCGGCAGGGAAGGCAGGATCATCCCAACGCCGGGCCAGCCAGGCCGAATAGTGAATCAGCCGCAGCGTGCGCAAGGCCTCGATCAGATGCAGTTCGCGGTGGTCAAATTCGCAGAAATCCTCATAACCCGCCAGCACGTCGCTCATTTGTCGACTCATGGCTGCGCGGTCGCCGGACAACAGCATCCATAAATCCTGCACGGCAGGGCCTGTGCGGCAGTCGTCAAAATCCACAAAATGCGG
>JAHENE010000104.1 GCA_024643305.1 Thiobacillaceae bacterium
GCGCGGTTATGCGCATCACGCCCAATGTGGAGGGGCTGTTGACCACGCTGCATGTGAATCGGGTCGGCCAGCAAGTCACCCGTGGCCAGATTCTGTACGAAATAAGTTCACAGGAAGCACTCAATCTGCAGTACGAATACATCGATATTTTGCGGCGCGGCAAACCGACCATGGAAATGGCCAGGAAACGTCGTGAAGATAACCGCAAAGAGCTCGAAAAAGCGCGCGATCTGGAGCCATCCGACCGTGAGTTGGTTGAGCGCAGTGTTAATCAGAGCGAGGAACAGTTGTGGTCGCTGTTGCAGCCGCTGGCGCGCGACCGCGAACGTGTAGGTCTGCGCTTGCAGCAAATCGGTTTTACCGACGAGATGCTGAAGCAGCTCATGCACACCGAAAAAGCTTTTCTTGCCGTGCCGATGCGCGCGTCCAGAGCCTGTGTCGTGCAAAGCATCTCGGCGCGGCCGGGCATGACCGTCGGAAACATGACCGAGATTCTGAGCTGTGTTGATGCTGCGCATGCGCAGATCGAGATCGTGCTCTATCCGGATCAGCTTTCCTGGGTGAGAGAGGGCGATGCGCTGACAGTCGAGTTCGACGACGGCGATACTGTCCGTACCCGGCTCTCAGGCCTCAACCCCCTTCTGGATGAAGCCACACGCACGCTGCGAGTGCGTATGCCCGTGACACTGAAACACGCGCCAAACTTGGGCGAGTACGCAAAGGTGACGATCAACACTACGCCGCATCAGGTGCTGTCTGTTCCTAAAACGGCCGTCATGCACACCGGCCACGGTGACTTCGTGATACGCGCGATGGGCAAGGGACACTTCATGCCGGTCAAAGTGGTTGCCGGCATCGAGGGCGCAGAGCGCATCGGCATCCGAGACGGCCTCGCTGAGGGTGACCAGGTGGCAGTCAACGGCCAGTTCCTGATGGATGCTGCTGCTTCCATAGCAGACGCCGCGCAGCGCATGCACTCCGGCAATAAGCCGTCACTCTGACGGCCCAATCCAGCATGGTCGCTCGCCTGATTGAATGGTCGCTGCGCAATCGCGCGCTGGTACTCCTGGCCGCTTGCCTGGTTACAGCCTGGGGTCTGTATAGCGCGCGCCACATGGCGCTTGATGCCATCCCGGACATGTCCGATGTGCAGGTGATCGTCAAGACGCCTTACCTTGGCCAGTCGCCGCAGACGGTGGAAGACCAGGTGAGCTATCCGCTTGCCTCTGCCTTGCTCTCGGTGCCAAAGTCCACCGCCGTGCGCGGATTTTCCATGTTTGGAGAATCCTTCATTTACGTCCTCTTTGAGGATGGGACCGACCCCTACTGGGCGCGCAGTCGGGTGCTTGAATACCTTGCCCAGGTCCAGCCCCAACTGCCTGCGGGCGCGAGACCGGCACTGGGCCCAGATGCTTCCGGTGTAGGCTGGGTGTTCGAATACGCGCTGGTAGATCGTGAACATAAATACGATGCCGATCAACTACGCGCAGTGCAGGATTTCTTTCTGAAGTATGAATTGCAGAGCGTGCCGGGGGTAGCCGAGGTGGCCAGCATCGGCGGCATGGTTCGGCAGTTCCAGATCGAAGTGGATCCCAATCGGCTGGCGCACTATGGTGTTTCCCTGCGGCGGGTGGAAGATGCGGTGCGAGCCAACAATGGCGAGACGGGCGGCGCTGTGATGGAAATGGGGCATGCCGAGTACATGGTACGCATGCGCAGCTACCTCAAATCGGAGAAGGATTTCGCGGCCATTCCACTGGCCGGCGGAGCCAGAGGCGTGCCCGTGCGGTTGGGCGATGTGGCTCGTATTCAGACAGGTCCCGAAGCGCGACGTGGGGTCACCGATCTGGATGGCGAAGGCGAGGTGACGGGTGGCATCGTCATCATGCGCTACGGGGAAAACGCGCTCGAAACGATCCAGCGTGTGAAGCAGCGCCTGCAAGAACTGAAAAAAGGGCTGCCACCCGGCGTCGAACTGGTCACAACCTATGACCGTTCAGGGTTGATCGAACGCGCCATCCATACGCTGTCCAGCAAACTGGTGGAAGAGTCCATCGTCGTCGCGCTTGTGTGTCTGCTCTTCCTGTTCCATCCGCGTTCTTCGCTGGTGGCTGTGGTGACTCTGCCGCTTGGCATTCTCGCCGCATTCATCGTGATGAAGGCACAGAATGTCACGGCCAACATCATGTCGTTGGGCGGCATTGCCATTGCCATCGGCGCCATGGTCGACGCCGCCATCGTCATGATCGAAAACATGCACAAGCATCTGGAACGCGCGGGCGGGGATTGCGACTACTGGGAGATCGCACGCAAAAGCGCGGTGGAAGTTGGGCCGGCATTGTTCTTCTCGCTGCTGGTGATCACGGTTTCCTTCCTGCCCGTACTCACGCTTACCGGCCAGGAGGGCAAGCTGTTCGCGCCGCTGGCCTACACCAAGACCTATGCCATGGCTGCGAGCGCCGCATTGGCGGTGACCCTCACACCGATCCTGATGGGCTATCTGATACGGGGGCGCATTGCCCCCGAAAGCGGCAACCCCGTCAACAGGGCTTTGTACAGTCTTTACCGCCCACTTCTGCTGCTTGCGTTGCGGCGGCCCAAAGCCACGTTGCTGTTTTCCATTCTGGCTTTTGCCAGTGTTGCCTGGCCGGCAAACAGGACCGGCAGCGAATTCATGCCGCCCTTGTATGAAGGCGACCTGCTTTACATGCCCACCACGCTGCCCGGCCTGTCCATCGACGAGGCGGCGAACATCCTCCAGACTACTGACAGGATGATCCGGGAAATGCCGGAAGTGGAACGCGTGTTTGGCAAGGCAGGCCGTGCAGACACCGCCACCGATCCGGCACCGCTGTCCATGCTGGAAACGACCATTTTGCTGAAGCCGCGAGACCAATGGCCTGCCGGCGAAACCATCGAAGACCTCATTCACAAACTGGATCAGACGGTAAGCCTGCCGGGCCTCACTAACTCATGGGGCTATCCCATCCGTACCCGTATTGAAATGCTGTCCACAGGCGTTCGCACCGCTGTGGGAGTCAAACTCACCGGGCCGGACCTTGCAGGCATTGTCGATCTTGCGCAGAAAATCGAGACCGTGGTCAGGGATGTGCCGGGTACGCGCGCGGTATTTGCCGAGCGCATTACCAGCGGAAGATATGTCGACATCGATGTGGACCGGGTTCAGGCAGCGCGCTACGGCATCAACATTGCCGACGTGCAACAGCTGGTGCGCAGCGCAATCGGCGGTGAGAACATCGGTGTAGTCGTCGATGGACGCGAGCGCTTCCCAATCAATCTTCGATACCCGCGTGGCTATCGCGACTCCATCGACGCGCTGGCCGCAAGCAGAATCAACTCAGCAAATGACATGCAAGTTCCGCTTGGCGAGATCGCACGACTAAGCATTGTCGACGGCCCTGCTGAAATCAAGAGCGAAAACGGGCGGCTGGTCGGCTATGTTTACGTCGACATTGCCAGCGGCAACCTGGGCGGCTATGTTGCCGCGGCGAAAGCGGCAGTGGAGAAATCAGTCAAACTGCCGCCGGGCTACGCGATTGAATGGACCGGCCAGTACCTACACTTGCAGCACGCAAACGAAAGGCTGATGTGGGTGATTCCACTCACCTTGCTGCTGGTGTTCCTGCTGTTGTATCTGCACTTCCGCAATTTTGGCAAGGTCATGCTTGTCATGGCCTGCCTGCCGCTCGCACTGGTGGGTGGTTTCTGGCTGGTCTATGCCCTTGGTTACCAGCTTTCGGTGGCCGTGGCCGTCGGCTTCATCGCGCTGGCCGGGGTGGCGGCCGAATTCGGCGTCGTCATGTTGCTGTATCTCGACAACACCATTGAACAGTTTCGTCAGGCAGGGCGCTTGAAGGACAGGGGCGCTTTGCACCAGGCAATTGTGGAAGGCGCACTGCTGCGCATTCGCCCCAAGATCATGACCGTCTCCGTCATCATCGCCGGCCTGTTGCCTATTTTGTTCAGCCAGGGTACCGGTGCAGATGTCATGAAGCGCATCGCCACGCCGCTGGTGGGCGGCATGGTAACGGCGGCGTTCCTGTCGCTGATCCTGATTCCCGTGGTTTATTCGCTTTGGTACGGAAAAAGATTGCCGAAATAGTGCTTGTCTGAGGTCGACCCATAGCGGACTGTCAACTCTCTGAAGCCAATGTCTGCACAGGGTAAGGAAGCAGACCTTAAGAGTCTAAGTTTGGGGGCCGAGGACGGAGGGAACTGGCAAGCGCAGCTTGCCAGCGGTCCAAATACGATGTGTTGGGCCTATTCACGGGCTGGAGGACATACAACACGGACAGGAAGGCCGTCCTTGAAGTTGAAATATTCTTGGCACACCAGCCCATTTTTCTTTATTGTGCGACGACCGATATCAATCGCGCGCAGCATTTCGCTAACGGTCGTTTCACCGTCCGAGTTCCAATCCATTTCTTGAATTGAGTAGCCGGTTCGCAGGACTAGGATAGCTGCTCCAGCGCCTAGCATTACAAGCACTAAGCCAACGGCAACAAGAAGCTGTCCTATCTTGCCCATGGCGCGCTACTTCCAGTTGCTGGCGACATAGTTGTAGGGGTTTATTCCACCCCCAAGTCCGATTGGATCTGGCTGAATGTATCTTGCCGACGCATTACCGCTGTACACAATAAATGTCATGACGATAAACGCAATAAATCCTAAGTCCCCATTCAACATATAACCTTGGATTTTATTGGCCAATTATTTTATTCCTCCAATACTAATGACTCTCCAATTCCCATCTTGTTTCCGCAGAGTGGCTAAATCTTCTCGCACTAACAAATTTCCTTCGGAGAAAAGAACAACGTAATACTTAAGGTTGAATTCATTTTTTTGTGGATCGAAATCCGTGATGGCATTGACAAGAATTTCTGTTTCCTGCCCGAACAATTTTGATAAAAATACATTTCTGGTTTTATAGCGCGCAAACAAATCCCGGCTTAAGAATCGCCATATATCAGCATCAGGATTTTGTGTGGCCATAAGAAATGAGAATAAGGTCTTTTTCGCCTCCAATAAATCGCTTCTTTGAGTGGGAGTGAGAGACTGGAAGCGGTCCTTACCCATACCGAAGTAATTCAGCACTTGGGGAGCAAATAGCTCTTTCTCGAAGCGAATCACTTCGTTAGATTCGCCGGCAGAGGCACAATTAAAGGAACAGCCAAGAAGTACGATTGTGATGAGGCGTTTCATCTTCATTCCCTCGAACAAGAGCAATTATCTTTGTTGAGTTTTACATCATAAGGTGGGAAATACCCCCTCATACGTGCACCTGCAGCGGGGTATCCCCATCGAGCCCTGTTTTTTCGCATGTCAACATGCGTATGCGGTCCTTCCCCATTCGGACCGCTATAGCCTTCTTCGTACCAACCAACGCCGCCAAACAAACCACTTTCGCTAGCTTGATTAGCAGTAGCTAAATGGGGCTGGCCGGGGACATAAATGTCAGCAGCTATTTTTTGTACATGAGTACTATTAGAACCAGCACCCAAATTGGAACTCGGATTACGATCGCCCCCGGTGATAACAATGTCTTTGTCGCAACCGATTTGGCGATTTAATTCCCATAATGCTTCTAATACCTCAGTTGAAACAGGATAGTTCCGCGGATTCAATACTCGAAGCCCAAATGGATCGGTGGAGTTAAGCGGATTTCCTTCTACATACCCATAAGGATTGATGCCACCCTCAAGTCCGATTGGATCGGCTTGAATGTAACGTGCCAACGCATTTCCACTGTACACAGCAAACACTGCTACGGTGACCGTAATGAATCCAAGATTCTTCCTTGACATGTTTTTTCCTGTTATTGGGTTGATTTGGCGCGGCTTATCTTCTGCAAGTATTTTGCCTCCATATCTCGTCCCGGCTCACGCCAGCCAAGCGCCTCAGCCTTGGTGAACCACTGACGGTTCTGCTGTTCGAGATATTCGAAGTAGCCCCGCTCCTCTGCTGGTATCAGGTTCGGAGTGGGGTATTTGCTTACGAAGTGGATATTGGCAAGGCGGCCATAGGCACTACCCTTTCTGAGCATGGATCCAACTTCATTTGGGTAATACTTAAGAATCACATCCGATAACGCAATCACTTTTTCGTGCCGCTGTTTCTGGGCGAAATATTCAGCAAGCGTTGTCGACGTTACCGCCGCTGATTCACGCTTAGATAGCTTCTGCATATAGAGACCGTTCGCTATTGCTTCATTGGTCATCGGGATCTGCTGTCGAATCCACATGTCTCGTGCAGGCTTGGCTCCGCTGGTGGCTTCAAGGTTGAAAGTGCCACCCGTTTCCGGATCGGTGTATTTCACGAATAGGTGAAGGGGCGCGGTTGAAATGGTCATGTCCAGCCCCAGTCGCTGGCCGAGAATCACGAAAAGCAAGGGCATGGTCACGCAGTTGCCTTTCCTGGACGCGATGTAATTCGGCAAGAGTTTATTGTGGATATTGTTGCCCAAGGGGTCTTCGAGGTCGTAGCTAAATGCTTGATAGCCGTTCCATGGTCCTTTTTCGTAGATGTAGGCCTGAAGGGCTTGCAGCTTTACACTGCTTGATTCAGGGCCGTGCAGCATGGCGCGGACCTGAGCGGCCATCTCGTCTATCCGTCTAATCCCCGCATCAACGTCGATGCTTGGATCGACCATCTTGTCGATGGTCAGTTTGATTCGGGCGAGGTCTATGTTCTTCTCGGGTTGTCGAAGCAAAGCATCGATGTGTTTTGCTTCTTTGACGGATTTGATGTCTGCACCCGGCACCATCTCGGCGTAAGATGCTGGAAGGCCAAAGCCAACCAACAGCAGTCCAAAGACGAAATATCTGATCAGCGCATGCATGGGAATGCCCAGCCGCTAATCTACAGACACAACCGAACGGGCATTTTGTGATGAGGCAGGCTCAATCATCGATATTTCCCCCTTGATTTTTATATGTAATTCTTGATCCCTTCCGAATTATCTGATGGAAAGAAGAGGGCTGGGATATGTCTTTTGGCCTATGTCTTAAGGCTTAGTTGAACGGCCGTTTTTGAACCTACCCACGTTTGATGGACAGTCAGGAAAGGGCATACTAGCTCTGAGAGGGGTATGTCATGGAACGCAAGGTACGCAGACATCACACGCGGGAATTCAAGCTTGAGGCCGTACGGCTGGCGGGTTTGGGTGACAAGACCAAGGCCCAGGTAGCGCGGGAACTGGGGAT
>JAHENE010000105.1 GCA_024643305.1 Thiobacillaceae bacterium
TGTGCCGTCATCGTGAAGCGACATCACCCGCCCCAGCAAATACGCCGAGTGCGGCAACAACAGGTTGCTTGATACATTCTGGCCGCCTCTTGTCAGGGGCAGGAAAATGGCGGTCACCGTTACTTTGGCTGCATTCTCGTCTTCCCATTCAACCTCCACCCGCCTTGGATGCTTACTCAGGAATTCCGTGCCCAGCATCCAATTGTCGCCTTCCTCTCGCACCCATCGCACCGATAGCAACTGCCATGGCCCCTCACCCTCAGCACGGTTGATCGCCAGCAGGCAACCCGGCGAGAACTTGCGCTCTTCATCCATTATAAAACCCAGGCCTTCGCCGCTCTCATCGCGCAGAGCCAGCATCTCCTTTTTCAGTACCATGCCTCTATAGGGCGCAAACACCTTGAGCATCGCGTCTACCCCGAAGACTGCCTGCACTTCGGCAAAACGCTGCTGACGCGGCCCGCTCCGATGAGCCCCCGCCCGATTGATCACCTTGGACAAACGTTTGCAGACCGCTCTTTCCTGCTCATCCTCGACAATTGACGTCTGCCTCTCCAGTGCATCCATTACCGCATGCAGTTCCAGATAACGCAGGCGACTGCCCGGCACCCAGCGATCCGTGATCACCTTTGGGCCATGCACCGCAGAAAGGTCGACCATGTGCGTATGTCTTTCGCGATTCAGGCCAATCTCCGGCATTGGCAAGTCTTCAATGCCATCAAGCACTTCCATGACAATCCTGGATTCAGCCGGTGTGTAGGCATGCATATTGGCCAGGTCATACAACAACGCCCTCACATACTCCTGAACACAATCAGTCATCCTGCCATCGATTTCTATCTTGCCAAGGGCCACGCCCGCCATCTCCGCCATGCGGTAAATCTTGTGCAAACGCAACCAGGCCGATTCGCCAGGGCGGCCGCCCCGAAAATATTCCCAACGCATGGTCAAAGCTGCATAGTGAAGACACTTGACGGTAATTTCAGTACTCCACGCCTCAAGTGTCCCGCTTTCGGACCCCCCCAATGCCTGCTTCAGCAAAGAAAGATAGGCAACGGTCAATTGGTCCCAATAAAGATGGCATTCGCGCCATAAGGACTGCCTTGCGGATACTTGCGTTTCAGCGCTGCTCAGGTACTGGAAAATAATCCCGGTTTGCAGCGGTGAGCCCGTGCTTTCCATTATTCTCAACATCTTGACCCGGTTCGATGCGTCCCCACGCACATCCCCGTTAAAGCGCTCAAGTCCTTCAACAATAGCGTGGTGCATGTCGTAGTCTGAAAAACCCGAAAGGTTGTCCAGCCACTTCATCGTGGTTTTTGCCGAAAGGAAAGGCGAACTTACCCTTGCCTCCTGGCCTTTTGTGAAAGATCTAATTATTTTGGAAAAAACCACAATTCCCTGCACACATATAAAGATTGGTTAAAACCTGGTACCCAACAGATTACAAGGGTGCCCTCGTTCAAGAGCTTGCTCATTTCTTCACACGGCGAAACTTAACTCTACACAATTTTGTAATCGACGCATGCCGCAGCAAACCTTACAATACGCCCCAGTTTCAGGCTGCATCTTACAGTACTCGGTCCTGCGCCAGCGAACCCCAGGGCCACATCAGCCAATCCAACGGCCAGAAACGCTGGATTTTGAGCCTGTATGCCAAATAAATGGGGGCCGTGAAACAAGATTGCAGCTCCAAGGAGCAAAGCGACTGCGCCAGTGCAGGCCAACCTGCATGGCAGGTTCAGGGCGATAGCCCGGCCGGAACCAAAAACGGCATCGTTGTTTTATTTAGGAAGCGTGGCAGAGTGGTTGAATGCACCGGTCTTGAAAACCGGCAATGACGCAAGTCATTCGTGAGTTCGAATCTCACCGCTTCCGCCAATGAATCATCAAGCTTGTCTGCCGGTTTCGGCGAAGCCTAAACCTTATTATCATGCGGATCGCGGGGAGGAATCTCACCGCTTCCGCCAATTTCTCCAATGGTGAGACAATTTCGCCATCCCTAGCCAGACCAGCCATCTTGGATCACAAACTCATCCCCTCCAACCATGACCGCGACAGCACGGGCATGACCTACGTCTACCCCGTGGTGTCGCGCCGCGCGGGCGGAGTGTCGGTGGGCATCAACCTCAACCCCAACAACGCCTGCAACTGGGCATGCATTTATTGCCAGGTGCCCAACCTCGTGCGCGGCACCGCGCCTTACATCGACATGGACTTGCTGGAGCGCGAACTCCGCAGCTTGCTCGCAGATATTCTGCGGGGTGATTTCATGCACACCCGCGTACCGGAAGGCGCGCGGCGGCTGAGCGACATTGCGCTCTCAGGCAACGGCGAACCAACCAGCGCCAAGGAATTTCCGCAGGTGATCGACCTGATTGGCCGTGTGATGACGGACTTCAATCTTGTCGGCAAAATCAAGCTGGTGTTGATCACCAACGGTAGTCTTGTTGACCGGTCGCGCGTGCAGGAAGGCCTCAGGAAAATGTCTGCGCTGAATGGCGAGGTGTGGTTCAAACTGGATAGCGCCACTTCTAACGGCATGCGCCGCGTCAACCAGACCCGCACCCTGCCTGAAAAGCATTTCGAACGCCTGAAGCTTGCCGCCTCTCTGTGTCCGACCTGGATACAGAGCTGCGTGTTTGCGCTTGACGGCGCCCCGCCAGACACAACCGAACAGGCTGCGTATCTGGACATGATCCGCCACATCAAAAAGGAAAAAATCCCGGTACAAGGTGTTTTGCTCTATGGATTGGCGCGCCCTTCATTGCAACCCGCGGCCCCGCGTTTGGCCTCGCTGCCTGCGGCCTGGATGGAAAACTGGGCCGGGGCTATCCGAAAAGCCGGCTTAACCGTTAAATTGACGCCATGATTTTCGGAATCGGTGTGGATCTGGTGAAAGTGGCGCGGCTGGAGAATGGCCTTGCGCGTTACGGCGAACATTACGCCGACCGCCTGCTTGCGCCTGAAGAACACCAGGACTTCTTCGCAACCACCGACCCTGCGCGCTTTCTGGCCAAGCGCTTTGCCGCCAAGGAGGCCTTTTCCAAGGCAGCCGGGACCGGGTTACGCCACCCCCTGCACCTGCGCAGCATAGCTGTCACGCACACCCCGCTTGGGCAGCCGGCGCTTCGCTTTGACCACGAATTGGAAGCCTGGCTGCAGGCACGTGGCATCACCCGACATCATCTTTCCATCAGCGATGAGCAGGACCACGTCATCGCGTTTGTGGTCCTGGAGCAAATATGACGCTCGGGCCATTGATGCTGGACGTGCGCGGCACCGTACTGACGGATGACGACCGCAAGCGTCTGTCCCATCCGCTGGTTGGCGGGGTCATCCTGTTTTCCCGCAATTTTGAAAGCCCGGCGCAACTATCCCGACTCACAACCGATATTCGTTCGCTCAAGTCGCCACCATTATTAATCGCGGCAGATCAGGAAGGCGGCCGCGTGCAGCGTTTCCGGGAAGGCTTTACACGCCTGCCACCAATGCGTGTGCTTGGAAAAGTTCACGACAGTCATCCGCATCAGGCAAAAACCCTGGCGCGGGAAGTTGGATATGTCATGGCGGCCGAGATGCGCGCGCACGGCGTGGACCTGAGCTTCGCACCGGTTCTCGACCTGGATTACGGCGTTTCCAGCGTCATCGGGGACCGCGCGTTTCATGATGACCCGCAGGTTGTCATCGATCTGGCCCATGCGGTGATACAAGGCATGAAGGATGCCGGCATGGCTGCCTGTGGCAAACATTTCCCCGGGCACGGTTTCATCGCCGCCGATTCGCACATCGCCATCCCCATTGACGATCGCGATTACGCAGACATCGCACTAAAAGACCTGCTTCCTTTCAGAGCCCTTATCGACATGGGACTGCAGGCCATCATGCCGGCGCATGTAATCTACCCGAAAATCGATGCCAACCCCGCCGGGTTTTCGCGATTCTGGCTGCACAAAGTCTTGCGCGGCGAACTGGATTTTCAGGGCATGATTTTCAGCGACGATCTCACCATGGAAGGCGCCGCGATGGCCGGAGACATCACCACGCGCGCGCTTGCAGCACTGGAAGCCGGTTGTGACATGGCGCTGATCTGCAACAAGCCTGATTTGGCAGATGAAGTGCTGGCGCAACTTGATTTCGACTGGTCTGCAGCCAGCCGTGCTCGTCTGGCAAGATTGCATGGCGAACCCCATCCTCTGACCATGACGGCGCTACTGGAGCAAACTGCCTACACGCGCGCGCGTCATGCCATTGCATCACTGGGCCTGGAAAGTGGCAATCTGGCCTTGGGTCCGGATCCCACAGAGCGTACTGACAACACCCATTCATGAACCATTTCCACGAACACTCTGGCGACAACGTCACGCATTACCATCCCCACAGCCACGGCCATCATGCTTTTGGCTGGGCACTCCTGTTTACGCTGGGTTTTGCTGTGGTGGAAGCCACAGCCGGATTTGCCGCCAACTCACTCGCACTGGTTTCCGATGCAGGGCACATGCTGACCGACAGCTTCTCGCTTGGCCTTGCCGCATTGGCTGCCTGGCTGTCACGCCGCCCGCCGTCAGCCAGCCACTCCTACGGTCTGGCGCGCGCTGAGGTTGTCGCCGCTCTGGTGAACAGCCTGTTCATGCTGGCGCTGATTGCATTCATTGTTTACGAAGCCTGGCAGCGCTTTACCGAACCTCGCCATGTTCAGGGCACAACGGTTTTTGTTGTGGCCTTGATCGGCTTGGCAGTCAATCTGGCCGTGGGTTGGCTGTTGATGAAAGGCGAAGAAAGCCTGAACCGCAGCGCGGCCCTGTTGCACGTGGCGGGCGATGCACTGGGTTCAGTTGCGGCGCTGGCAGCCGGCCTTGTCATCATGTTTACCGGCTGGACGCCGATCGACCCGATCCTGTCGGTGGTGATCTCCATGCTGATCCTGATTTCCACACTCAATCTTTTACGTCAATCGTTACATGTACTGATGGAAGGCGTGCCATCCCATATCAACCTGATTACAGTCGGCCAAAGGATGGCACAGCTTGAAAATGTGGGCCGGGTCCATGATCTGCATATCTGGGCGCTCGCCAGCGGTCAGATAGCACTGTCTGCACATCTCGATGTAAAAGACATGGGGCACTGGCCCCAAACACTGGCCAGTGCGCAAAGACTGCTCAATGCGGAATTTGGCATCGGCCATATCACCCTGCAGCCCGAAATCATCTCCCCTGAGCCTGTTACCCTTCATGCCCAACGCCCTGAAACAGACCCTCGCGACCACACTCACTGAATGCCGGGACTGCCCCCGGCTGGCGGGATTTCTCGACCATGTCAAAACTGAAAATCCCGGCTACTACTGCAAGCCGGTTTCACCTTTTGGCGTAGATAATGCCGGACTGCTCATCGTTGGCCTGGCCCCGGGGCTGCACGGCGCCAACCGTACCGGTCGCCCGTTTACCGGCGACCATGCAGGCATCCTGCTGTATGAAACCCTGCACAAATTCGGCTTTGCCAGTCGTCCTGTCTCCGAATCCGCGAATGATGGACTTGAGTTGATCAACTGCCGCATCACCAACGCGGTGAAATGCCTGCCGCCTGCCAACAAACCTGAAACCGCAGAGATCAAGCAGTGCAACAGCCATCTCAAATCCGAACTGCAATCACTTGAACCGAAAACCGCGGTGCTGGCGCTGGGCAGTATCGCCCATGCTGCCGTGCTCATGGCGCAGGGGCTCAAGGCCAAGGCCTACCCGTTTGCACACGCCGCAGTGCATGAACTTCCCTCCGGGCTGCGCCTGTACGACTCCTATCATTGCTCCCGCTACAATACCCAGACCAGGCGCCTCACCACAGAAATGTTCCACGGCGTTTTCGCCCGCATCGCACACGACTTGAAGGAATAGCCATGCCCGTTGTCAGCATCAAGCTTGCGGGGAAACTTACTCGCAAACAAAAAAAAGAAATCGCCAAAGAAATTACCGCCACACTGGAAAAGCACGCGGACAAGTCCGCTCGCTACACCTATATTTCATTCGAGGAACTGCCGGACGAGAACTGGGCCATTGCTGGCGTGCTGCTCGACGAAGAGGACTGATCCCCTTCCCGCTCAGTTAATTGACCTTGTCTTTTGACCTTAAATCCTTTCTAGCTTCCTTGCCCAATCTCCCCGGTGTCTACCGCATGATCGGGGCAGACGAAACCGTGCTCTACGTGGGCAAGGCGCGGGACCTGAAGAAACGCGTCTCCAGCTACTTCAACAAATCCGGTTTGTCGCCGCGCATCCAACTGATGGTGACAAAAATCGCGCGCGTGGACATTACCGTCACGCGCACTGAAGCAGAAGCGCTGCTGCTGGAAAACAACCTGATCAAGGCGCTCAGCCCGCGCTACAACATCCTGTTTCGCGACGACAAGTCCTACCCTTACCTGATGCTGTCAGGTCATGCATTCCCCCGCCTCGCCTATTACCGTGGCGCGCAGGACCGCAAGAACCGCTATTTTGGCCCCTATCCCAACGCCTGGGCCGTGCGCGAAACCGTTAACCTGGTTCAGCGCGTGTTCCTTCTCCGCACTTGCGAGGATTCGGTATTCGCCAACCGCTCGCGCCCCTGCCTGCTCTTCCAGATCAAGCGCTGCAGCGGCCCCTGCGTGCAGAAGATCAGCGCCCATGATTACGCTGCCGATGTAAAGCGCGCCACCCTGTTTCTGGAAGGCAAGGAAGACGAACTGCTGCAAGACCTGACTGCACGCATGCAGGCGGCATCAGAGAAACTCGAGTTCGAACTGGCCGCACTCTATCGCAACCAGATCCAGAACCTGGCCAAGGTGCGCGAGCAGCAGGTCATCGATCGCGAGTCAGACCGCGATGCCGACATCGTAGCAGCCGTATCGGAGAAAGGCGTATGGTGCGTGGCTTTGGCCATGGTGCGCGGCGGCCGCCATTTGGGCGACAGACACTTTTTCCCGAAAAACACCAGCGACGCGACCGGCGCGGAAGTACTGGAAGCCTTCATCGAGCAGCACTACCAGGACAAGCCGATCCCCGCGCAGATTTTCATCAATCAATCAATGGAAGGCAGCGGGCTTGCCGAGCTGCTCTCAGCACAAGCCGGACGCAAAATCACCCTCACCCGCAATCCGCTAGGCGAACGCAAGGTCTGGCTCGCCATGGCGGAAAAAGGCGCGCATGTTGCCCTCGGCCAACAGCAGGCACAAATCG
>JAHENE010000106.1 GCA_024643305.1 Thiobacillaceae bacterium
CGCTAGCCGCCAATGTCGCGCTAGCAGATCCTCCCGGTCATGCCCCCGCGCACGGCTGGCGCGCCAAGCACGATCCCCACTACGTAGGGCACCACGGCAGAAGCGGTGTGGAATACAGGGAAGACTTCGGCATCCTTTCAGGCCGTTGCAATCGTGATGCCATCGGCGCAGTCATTGGCGGCGTGGGCGGGGCCGTAATCGGCGGGCAGGTGGCCGGCAGAGATGATCGCGTTGTGGGCATGGTCATCGGCGGTGTGCTCGGCGCGGTGCTCGGCAACGCCATCGGGAATGAGTTGGACAAAAATGACCGCGCCTGCATGGGCCACGCGCTTGAACTGGGCAGGGCTGGCGTGCCTGTCGTCTGGGAACATGACCATCACCGTTACCACTTTACCCCGCGAGGTGATGCGCCGGGCGGCTGCCGCTACGCCACCATGGTCATGGACGACCGCAGGCCCCGCGACATCACTGCCTGCCCTACCACCCAGGGCGAATGGAAGTTCGACAAACGTTAATCTTTGCTGATTAACACCTCCGCAGGCCGGGCCAACCCCCGGCCTGTTAAACTTGGGGTTTAGACGAATTACGCTGAAACTCCATGTCCACTCTAAAGAATGATACTTTTCTGCGCGCGCTGATGCGCGAGCCTGTCGATTACACCCCCAGCTGGCTGATGCGCCAAGCCGGGCGGTATCTGCCCGAGTACAACGCAACCCGGGCCCGCGCCGGCAATTTCATGGCCTTGTGCCAGAACCCGGATTTCGCGACTGAAGTCACCCTGCAGCCGCTGGCGCGTTACCCGCTGGATGCGGCCATTCTGTTCTCGGATATCCTCACCGTTCCGGATGCCATGGGGTTAGGACTTTATTTCGCCCAGGGCGAGGGCCCGCGCTTCGAGCGCCCCTTGCGCGAGGAGTGGGCAATCCGCGATCTGGCTGCGCCCGATCCGACGGACAAACTGGGTTATGTAATGGATGCGGTGAAAAGCATCCGCAAGGCCTTGGATGGATCTGTGCCGCTGATCGGTTTTTCCGGCAGCCCTTTTACGCTGGCCTGCTACATGGTGGAAGGCAGCGGCTCGGATGACTTCCGCACTGTCAAGGCGCTGCTGTATCAGCGCCCTGATCTTATGCACCATATCCTGGAAGTGAACGCGACAGCCGTTACTGACTACCTGAACGCGCAAATCGAGGCGGGCGCCCAGGCAGTGATGATTTTCGACACCTGGGGCGGCATGCTGAGCAACCGCGCCTACAAGGAGTTTTCTCTTGCCTACATGGCACGCGTGGTGGAGGGCCTCAAGAAGGAAAGCGAAGGCCGCCGCGTGCCCAGCATCCTGTTCACCAAGGGCGGCGGGCTATGGCTGGAGGATATGGCGGCAACCGGCTGTGATGGCCTTGGGCTGGACTGGACCATCGACATCGGCGCTGCGCGCAAACGGGTAGGTGACAAGGTCGCGCTGCAGGGCAATTTTGACCCCCTGTGCTTGATGGGCAGCCCCGAATCTATCGTTAGGGAAGCGGAAGCCATTCTGGAAAGCTATGGCAACGGCTCGGGCCATGTGTTCAATTTGGGGCATGGCATCAACCAGAACACCCCGCCCGAAAGCGTGGACTTACTACTGCAGACAGTCCGTAACACCAGTCCCAAATACCATGTTGCCTAACACATTAGTTTTTACTTATGCACAATCTTAATGCTACCGAAAGAAAAAATTTCCTTTGCGCTTTGACAGCTTGTCACAAAATATAACTTGCTGTTTTTGTTAAGCTATTAAGCCTGCATGTTTTTTAACCGAATTGTCATGATGGCGTATTTACGCCGTTTCCGGCTAATTTGGCCGAGTATTCCACAAAATTATCCACAGATTCCGTGGACAACCCTAAAACCTTTATTAATCATAGTGATTTAGCGCCATCTTCACGAAATAACCGCAACTTTATCCGCTAACTCAAGCCTCTTATCCACCGCCCCGCCATGCCCCAATATATCGCTCGCATTGCGCTGGATGTCCCGCTTCCAAAACTGTTTGATTACCTTGCGGATGGCATCACGGCAAGGGATATCGGCCGTCGTGTCAAGGTCCCGTTCGGCCGCAGGGAAATGGTTGGGCTCTTGCTGGAAATTACAGACACGCCCGACTGCCCCCCGGAAAAGCTCAAGCGCGTCATCGCCGTGGATAGGGATTTGCCGCCGCTTGCCGAGGATGTGCTGGCATTGTTCCGGTTTTGCGCGGCTTATTATCATTACCCGCTGGGGCAAATTTCACTGGCCGCGCTGCCCACGGCATTGCGGCGCTGGCAGTTCCAGCTGCCAAAACAAGTAGCTCGCTATTCACTGACGGTTGCGGGCCGGCAGGCACTGCCGGAAAGCCTGCCGGCACGTGCTGTCGCACAAAGGCGCATGGCCGCGCGCCTGTCGGCGGGCGCCGCCGACTCCACCGAACTGTCCAACCTCTGTGCAGGCGCCATGCCGCTGTTGCAGACGTGGCTGAACAAGGGCTGGGTGGAAATTCTTAAGCCGGAAAAAACGCCCTTCCAGGACGCGCCGCCGCCATTGCTGGCCGAGCAAGAATCCGCATTTGCGCTGGTGGTTCGACGTCTGCATGAATTCGCGCCCTTTCTTTTGCATGGCGTAACGGGCAGCGGAAAAACCGAGGTTTATCTGCGCATGGTGGAAGCAGTGCTGGCCAGCGGCCGCCAGGCGCTGATTTTGGTGCCTGAAATCGGCCTCACCCCTCAATTCACCCAACGCGTTTCAGCGCGTTTTCCCGATACGGTGATCAGCGTCCTGCACAGTGGGCTGGCGGAAGGAGAACGCCTGCAACGATGGAAACAGGCCGCCGAGGGCAAGGCACGCATCGTGCTGGGCACGCGGCTCTCCCTGTTCACCCCGCTGCCGGAACTGGGCCTGATCATTGTGGACGAGGAACACGACGCCTCTTTTTCGCAGCAGGAGGGCCTTCGTTATTCGGCGCGCGACCTTGCCGTATTCCGCGCCCGCCAGCGCAACATTCCCGTAGTGCTCGGCTCGGCCACCCCCAGCCTGGAAAGCTGGCACAACGCCAATGCCGGACGTTACACGCTGTTGACGCTGCCGCTGCGCGCGACCGGCGCGAAACTGCCGGAACTGCATCTGCTCGACACCCGCCAGCAACCGCTGGATGAAGGTTTAAGCCAACCGGCAGTGAAGGCCATCGGCGAAACCCTGGCGCGCGACGAACAGGTGCTGGTTTTCATCAACCGGCGCGGCTACGCGCCTGTGCTGCATTGTTCGGCATGCGCATGGGTGGCGCCCTGCCCGCGCTGCTCATCAAGACTGACCCTGCACCTGCGCGAGCAACGACTGCGCTGCCACCATTGCGGACACGAGGAGAAAATTCCGCCGCACTGCCCGGCCTGCGGCAATCCTGACATCAGTGCCCTTGGTCATGGCACACAGCGGGTGGAGGAGGCGCTGGCGCGGCGTTTTCCATCAGCGAAAATCGTGCGTGCCGACCGTGACGCCACTCGGCGCAAGGGCAGCTGGGAAAACATGCAGGCGCAAATACATGCAGGTGAAGCCAACCTCATCATTGGCACGCAGTTGATTGCAAAAGGACACGATTTTCCCAAGTTGACCCTGGTCATCGTTCTGGATGCCGATGGCGCGCTGTTCAGCCTCGACTTTCGCGCCGAGGAAAGACTGTTCGCCCAGTTGATGCAGGTGGCGGGCCGCGCAGGCCGCGCCGACAAGCCGGGGCGGGTATTGATCCAGACCGGCTTTCCCGAGCATCCGCTGTTCACTCACCTCGTTGCACACGAGTTTGCCGATTTTGCCAGCGAGCAACTAGAGGTTCGGCGAAAAGGCGAGCTGCCGCCCTTCTCGCGTCAGGCCGTGCTTCGCGCCGAGGCAGCCGACCTCGACGACGCGCTGGCCTGGTTGCAATCCGCGCGTGCGCTGACGCCAGCAATAAACGGCGTCGAAATTTTTGACCCCGTGCGCGCACCCATGCTGAAAAAAGCCGGAATGGAACGCGCCCAGCTCTGGCTGCAATCCCCTTCGCGTGGGGATCTGCAGCAGTTATTGCGAGACTGGATGCCGAAGCTCTACGCCCAGACCGCGCGCAACATCCGCTGGCATCTGGACGTGGACCCGGCAGAGAATTGAAGTCGTCTCAACTCAGATCTGAGCAAGTTCATCCGGGCTGTTGATGTTCTGCATCTCGGCTGCATCGAAACTCACGGAAGCAAAGCCCTCCATTTCCTGAAAGCCATGCACCGAGCGTTTGCCGCTTTGCAGGTAGGCGGCAAGTTTTCCCGAGAGGCTGGTGTGAATGAGCATGACAGCGGGATGAATGCGCAAACCATCCGTGGCCACGACAATGGTTCTATCCTTGTTCGCAGCCAGCAGCCGTATTGCGAGGTCATCAGGCAGATGCGGCATATCGCAGGGAACCGTAAGCACCCACTCATGCTTTGAGGCATGCAAACCGGCAAGCACTCCCGCTAGCGGCCCCTGAAAATCCGGCAGGGTGTCGGTGATGATTTGATAACCGCGTTGGGCGTATTCACTCAAATTGCGGTTTGCCGAAATGAGAAGTTCATCGACCTGAGGAGCCACGCAAGCGATGACGTAATCGATAAGTGGCCTGCCGCGATAATCCACCAGGCCCTTGTCGCGGCCACCCATGCGGCTGCCCTGGCCGCCCGCGAGAATGAGTCCGGTCAGGGCCATATGCCCGGCAGGCACTTATTGTTCCTGCTGATAAAGAAAAAAGCGCTCATTCCGCTCTTTGGGCCGGCCGCCTTCCCAGCGCATTACCCAACCCGGACCCGGAGCATCCATCCTGTGGGCTTTATGCTGAACCAGGAGCCAGTCGCAGGATTTGTCATTGCCCGATTTGAAATTCAGGCCGGAATGATAGGCGAGAAGCTGTTCATATATTGTGCTCAAACCTTTCGTGGCCACGCAATTTCCGGGGGGGACCTTGAGTTTGATTTCCTGCCCGACCTGCGCATAGCTCAAACGGGCATCCAGCGGGCGCATGAACAAGGCCAACAGCAAACACCAGAGGAAGGCGGCGCCTGCGTTCCAGACCAGAATGGGGCGCAACGGGCTGCGCGGCTGTTTTTTGAGCCACATCAGCCACCCTACCCAGGCGCTTGTGACGAGCAGGCCCAGCGCCAGCGCGAAAGGCCTCAATCCCTGGCTTTCCATACCCAGTTTAGCCAGCCGTCGGGCCATCTGCGCAGGCCAGCCTAGATCAAATGCTACCCAGTATGCCCAGAAAAGCAGTGCGAAAAAACTAAACACCATGAAGGCAAACCACAGCAGGGCGTTGGCGGCGCCTCGGCGCAATTCGCCGAGCCCGGCACCGGCAAGGAGTGCCAAGGGGGGCAACAGAATGATGGACTGCAATTGCTCCGCTCCCGTATGCAGGCTCAGCGCAGCCAGCGCGACGGCAAACACGCCCAGCGGCATCCACAGTTTGACCGAGTCCCAACCGCCCCGCTTCAAACGATATACCGCCCACCCGGCAAGCGGCCATGCAGGCCATGCGAACCAGCTCAAGGCGTTAATGAAATACAGCGGGTTGTACTTGGTCTTTTCACCCGCAGAAAACACCAGATGGCCCAACGCCACATGCTCCCACCAGTCTGCGAGCCGCTCAGGCTGATGCGCATGCACAGTCATTAACCAAACACCGCCCAGCGCAAGCGCGCCGATGAGCGCAAACCACGAACCCCCCACGCGTGCGGAAGTGCGCCAGCTGGGAAAGAGCAACGGCAACAGGAAAAGTGCGCTCGCCAAGCACAAGGCGGCAAGCCAGGCGCCGGAGAAAAACAGCCCCGCCAGGCCCACCCCCGCCAAGCCGCCGCCGGTAAGCGGCTGCGTCAACATGCGCGCCATGCCGTAGGCAAACAGGGACATCGCTGCCAATTGTGCGGTGTATGGATTGGTTTCGTGCGCGGGCACCAGAAGACCCATGCTTCCCATCAGAACCAGCACCGCCGGCCACATGGACTGGGAGCCGTAAAACCTGCGTGCGGTGAGCGCCATCAGCCAGAGCGAAGTGCCGACAAACACGCCGCTGGCCAGTCGGGCGCCGTCGTGCAGCGGCAGAAGCGGCGAAAACAGCACGCCTAGTGCCTGCGCCAGCCAGAGATAAAGCGGTGGCGCACCGTTATTGTCAGGCATCAGCCAATCTGCGTGTTGGCGCGCCGCCAGCAGATGCGCGAAAGTTTCTGCATCCGGCCCCTTCCAGGGCGCGTGCCCAACCAGGCCGGGCAACAGCCAAGCGATGCACAGCCCGGCAAGCCAGTAGGAAACGGGGATGCGCATCACTGGACGATCTTGATCAATTGGCCGGGCTTGGGCTCGCCCGAGGGATAAAAATCATTCATCAAACGCAACTGGGCTTCCGCGCTTTTGCCCAAAGAAGACTGTGCAGCAAGTTGCGCCATGGTAATGCCGGCTTGCGCCGGGACGACGCGAATGACATAGGGCCGCGCCTGCTGGCGCTCTGTTGCAGTAAGCGCGTGGAAGCTGTTGATGGCGGCCTTCATCTCGTTGCGATTTTGGTTATAGGCATTGGCGTCACGAGCCAGTGCCGCCAGCAGAAACTGATTGCCATTGTTGTTGATGGCCGCCGCCAGTATGGGTTTCCCCTGCAGTGCGCCCGCCGCAAATGCTGCCGGATTACCGTTGACGTTGCCAGACTCATAACGTGCGCCCTGATCCAGCTTGAGGCCTTTCTGCAAGGCATCCATGGGTTGGATATTTTTGGGGCCGGGCCTCAACTCCACCATCGCCGTACCCTGCGGGTTGATGGCAGCGACACTGTCAGGCTGGTTCTGAACCCGCCAGCCCTGCGGAAACTGCAGCGCGATGCCCAGCTTCTCATGCAGGAGGGCATTGTTGCGAATCACACCCTGGTCCGGGCTTTCGCCGAAGTACACGCCATCCATGGCCCGCAGAAAGGGTTCGCGGTTTTCGACGGTGCTGGCAACTTGATATTTTTTTGCCTCGCCTACC
>JAHENE010000107.1 GCA_024643305.1 Thiobacillaceae bacterium
GGATATCCTCGGCCAGACCTGGATAGACAATTTGTCCTTCCCTGATCTGCAGCCCCTTGGCCAAATGCGGGTCTGCATCCGTTGCGGCAAGCCCCTTGTCGGCCAGCGCCAGGACAAAGGGCTGGGTGGCATGCGTGAGCGCCAACGTAGCAGTACGTGCCACCGCGCCGGGCATGTTGGTTACGCAGTAATGCACAATGCCTTCCTCCACGTAAAAAGGCTCGCTGTGTGTGGTGGGGCGCGAGGTTTCCGCGATGCCGCCCTGGTCGATGGCAACATCCACCAATACCGAGCCGGGGCGCATGGAACGCAGATGTTCGCGGGTGATGAGGCGCGGCGCATGACGTCCGGCCACCATCGCCGCGCCAACGACAATATCGGCCTGTTGCATGGCCTTGCTGATTTCATCGGGCGTGGCGAAGGCGGTTTCGCAGCGCGCATCGAACAATTCTTCCGCGTGGCGGAGTTTGGATGCAGACAAGTCTAGCAGCCGTACCTGCGCGCCCAGCCCCACGGCCACCCGCACAGCGTTCATGCCTACGGTGCCGCCGCCGATGATCGCAACCCGTGCCGGCCATACCCCCGGGACTCCGGTAACCAGCGTGCCATTGCCGCCTTGGGGCCGCATCAGGCCCAGCGCACCCATCTGCGGTGCCATGCGGCCTGCAATCTCCGACATTGGCCTCAGCAGGGGGAATCCACCGGCCGCCTCGGTTACGGTTTCGTAGCCGATGGCGTTCACGCCGCGTTTAATCAGTTCCCTGGCCAAATCTGGCGCGGCAGCGAGATGAAGGTAACAAAACAGCAACTGGCCGGAGCGCAAAAAGTCCGTTTCGGAAGGCTGGGGTTCTTTCACCTTGACCACCATGTCCGTAGCGTAAATTTCTTCCGCTGAACCAACGGATGACGCACCCGCTTCGCGGTACTCATCATCGCCAAAGCCGATGCCGGCACCTGCACTGGTCTGGACTCGGACCTGATGGCCGGCCTGGACCAGCGCGCGCACCCCGTCCGGCGTCATCGCAACGCGGTATTCGTGATTCTTGATTTCTTTGGGGATGCCGATCAGCATGGAAGATCTCTTTTTTTGTGAATGTATCTTTCCACTTTAGCTGACGCTTAATGACAACAGCTAGATTTCCACCTGCGTTCCGAGCTCGATCACCCGGTTGGGCGGCAGCTTGAAGAATTCCATCGCCGATTCCGCGCTGCGGTTCATCCACGCAAACAGGCTTTCACGCCACAGCGCCATGCCCGGGATCTTGCTGGGCAGGATGGTCTCGCGGTTAAGGAAGAACGAGGTTTCCATCATGTTGAAGGGCAGCCCGAGCGGTTCACAGCGGGACAGGGCCAGCGGGATATCCGGCTCGTCCTTGAAGCCGTAGCGCACGATCAGTCGCCATGTGCCGTGGCCAAGTTCTTGCAGTTCGACCTGGTCAATTACAGGCACTTTTGGCACTTCCTCGGTGATGACGGTCAGGAAGATTACCCGTTCATGCAGCACCTTGTTGTGGATCAGGTTGTGCAACAGGGCATGCGGAACGCTTTTCCGGCTGGTGGTCAGGAAGACGGCGGTGCCAGGCACGCGCGCGGGCGGATGGGCCATGAGGCTTTCCATGAAGGGCTCCAGCGGCAGCGCCTCATCCGCCTGTCTTGCCATCAGCAGGGTGCGGCCTTTTTTCCAGGTGGCAAGCAGCGTGAACACGCCCGCGCCGATCATGAGCGGAAACCAGCCGCCATGGGGAATCTTGGGAATGTTCGCGGTGAAGAATCCAAGATCAATGATCAGGAACATAACGGCCAGGCTTGCCACTGCCCAGATGTTCTTTTTCCACAGCGAGTACGCTACCAGCGATGCCAGGAGAGTATCGATGGCCATGGTGCCGGTAACGGCAATGCCATAGGCGGCTGCGAGGTTGGAGGAATTCTGCAAGCCCAGCACCAGTCCAGCCACGCCAATGGCGAGCGCGGTGTTGATGAAGGGTATGTAGACCTGGCCGATTTCCATGCTGGAGGTATGCACCACGCGCATGCGCGGCAGGTAGCCGAGTTGGATGGCCTGGCGGGTGATGGAAAAGGCACCGGAAATGACTGCCTGGGAGGCGATGATGGTGGCGAGCGTAGCCAGCGCAATCAGGGGGTAGATGGCCCACTCCGGCGCCATCAGGTAGAAGGGGTTTTCCAGTGCATTTGGATTGCGAAGAATCAGCGCGCCCTGGCCGAAGTAGTTGAGCAGCAGCGCGGGCAAGGCGAGGCTTACCCAGGCAAGGCGTATGGCCTCCTTGCCGAAGTGGCCCATGTCGGCATAAAGTGCCTCGGCCCCGGTTACGGCCAGCACTACGGAGCCGAGGGCGAGAAATCCCGCTTCCTTGTTGTAAACAAAAAACATCACGGCATGTTCAGGGTTCAGCGCCCACAAAACATGCGGGGCATCGATGATTTCCTTGATGCCAAGAATGGCCAGGGTCAGGAACCACACCACCATGATGGGGCCGAAGAAGCGGCCGACATTGCCTGTGCCCCAGCGTTGCACGACAAAAAGTCCGACCAGGATGATCAGCGCGAGGGGAATAATGAAAATGTGCAGGCCGGGTGTGGCGAACTCCAGGCCTTCCACCGCGGAGAGTACGGAAATTGCCGGGGTGATGATGCCATCGCCGTAAAACAGCGCGGCGCCGAATACGCCAAAAGTCAGGAAAGCCCACTTCAGTTGCGGCCGCTTGTGGGTAGCCTGCTGGGTCAGCGCGATCAGCGCCATGATGCCGCCCTCGCCGCGGTTGTCGGCGCGCATGATGAACAGCACGTATTTCAGCGACACCACCAGCATCAGCGCCCAGAACACCAGCGACAGCATACCCAGCACATTCGCCTCATTGAGGGAGATACCGTGGCTTTCCTGGAATACTTCCTTGACGGCATACAGGGGGCTGGTGCCGATATCGCCGAATACCACGCCTACTGCACCCAGCGCGAGTGCAGGCAGACCGGATTTGGAAGTGGCGCTCATTTATGCTTCTTGATTTAATGCCTGAATACATTCGCGGACCAGTCCTGGGCCGCGGTAAATAAGTCCAGTGTAAACCTGAACGAGTTTTGCGCCAGCAGAAATCTTCTCCTGCGCATCCGCGCCCGAAAGAATCCCGCCCACGCCGATGATGGGCACCTCATTTTGCAGGTGCCGGGCCAGTTCTCCAATCACGGCGGTGGACTTTTCGCGCAATGGCGCGCCGGAAAGCCCGCCGGTTTCGTTGCCGTGTTTGAGTTGCGCAACCTTGTCGCGTGCCAGCGTGGTGTTGGTGGCAATCACTGCATCCATGTGATGGCGGCGCAGCAAGTCGGAAATGGCCGTGATCTGCTCAGTCTCCAGATCGGGCGCGATCTTGAGCGCGATGGGCACGTAGCGCCCATGTATTTGCGAGAGTTCGTCTTGACGTTTTTTCAGCAGCGAAAGCAGCAGGTCCAGCGCATCCGCACCCTGCAATTCGCGCAGATTCTTGGTGTTCGGCGAGGAAATGTTGACCGTGACATAACTGGCATGTGCATACACGACGGACAGGCAGGCTAGGTAATCCTCACTGGCGCGCTCGATCGGGGTGTCGGCATTTTTGCCGATGTTGATGCCGAGGATGCCCTTGTAACTGGCGCGTTTTACGTTTTCCACCAGTTGGTGCGCGCCGGCGTTGTTGAAGCCCATGCGGTTGATGATGGCCTCTGCTTCGGGCAGCCGGAACAGGCGCGGCCTGGGATTTCCGGGCTGGGGACGCGGGGTGACGGTGCCGATTTCGATGAAACCGAAACCCAGCGCAGCAAAGCCGTCGATGGCTTCGCCGTTCTTGTCCAGGCCTGCCGCCAAACCAACGGGATTGGGAAACTTCAGTCCCATGACTTCAACTTCGCGGCCTTCAGCCCTGCAGCAGCCAATGCCTGCCAGCGGCCCCGCCTTGGCCAGCGCAGAGATGGTCAGGTCGTGTGCCGTTTCCGGATCAAGCGCGAACAGCGCGGGTCGAAGGAGGCCGTAAGGAAACATCAATAAATTTCTCTCGTTTCCAAGAACTTTACATCCGGAAAGCGTTCCTGGGTGAGTTGCAAATTGACGCGGTTGGGCGCGAGGTAAACATACTCCTCTGCGCCATCAAGGGCGACGTTGTATCCGTACTTGTCAGTCAACTGCTTGAGGTCTGCATCATTGCCGCGCAGCCAGCGTGCGGTGGCGTATTCGCAGGGCTCGAATGCGACATCCACGTCGTATTCGTTTTCCAGACGATGGGCGACAACGTCGAATTGCAGCGCGCCGACCGCACCGAGAATCAGGTCGTTGGTCGCAAGCGGCTTGAACAGCTGTGTCGCACCTTCCTCCGCCAGTTGCTGCAGGCCTTTTTGCAATTGCTTCATCTTGAGCGGATTCTTGATGCGCGCTTTCCTGAACAGTTCCGGCGCAAACGAAGGAATGCCGGTGAACTTGAGCGCCTCGCCTTCGCTGAAACTGTCGCCCAGCTTGATGGTGCCGTGGTTGGGAATGCCGATGATGTCGCCGGCATAGGCCTCTTCAGCAGTATTGCGGTCCTGCGCCATGAAGGTAATGGCATTGTTGACGGCCAGCGTCTTGCCGGTGGAAATCTGCTTGATCTTCATGCCGCGGTCGAAACGGCCCGAGCATACGCGCAGAAAGGCGATGCGGTCGCGGTGCCTGGGGTCCATGTTGGCCTGGATCTTGAACACGAAGCCGCTGAATTTCGGATCGGTGGGTTGTACCTCGCGCGATTCCGTGGGGCGCGGCTGAGGCGGAGGTGAAAGGTCGACAATGGCGTCGAGCATCATCTGCACGCCGAAGTTGTTGACGGCAGAACCGAAAAGTACCGGCGTTTGCTTGCCGGCGAGATAAGCTTCGCGGTCAAACGTATGCGAAGCGCCGCGCACCAGTTCCACTTCCATGCGCAGTTCATCAGCCTGATCGCCAATGCGTTCGTCCAGCTTGGGGTTGTCCAGGCCGTCGATGATTTCACCCGTGCCCTTGTCAGCTTGCGGATCGAACACCAGCACCTTGTCGTCGTACAGGTGATACACGCCGCGGAAACGCTTGCCCATGCCAATGGGCCAGGTCATCGGCGCGCACTGCATTTCCAGCACCGACTCGATCTCGTCCAGCAATTCAATGGGAGATTTGCCCTCGCGGTCGAGCTTGTTGATGAAGGTGAGGATGGGGGTGTCGCGCATGCGGCACACGTTCAACAGCTTGATGGTCTGCGCTTCCACGCCGTTCACCGAGTCGATCACCATCACTGCCGAGTCCACGGCGGTCAGGGTGCGATAGGTGTCTTCGGAGAAATCCTCATGGCCCGGGGTGTCGAGCAAGTTGATGATGTGTTCGCGATACGGAAACTGCATCACCGACGAGGTCACCGAAATGCCGCGCTGCTTTTCCAGTTCCATCCAGTCGGAAGTGGCGTGGCGGCTGGCCTTGCGTGCGCGCACCTCGCCCGCGACCTGGATGGCGCCGCCGTACCACAGCAGTTTTTCAGTCAGCGTGGTCTTGCCCGCATCGGGGTGGGAGATGATGGCGAAGGTACGCCGGCGTCGGATTTCAGCTTCTAGGGAGGGCATGACAGCAAAACAGGGGAATCAACCCGCTATTTTACCTGAGCAGCCTCTCTCAATATTCAACAAGTTTCAAGGTTTCGATGGTGCATACTTCGACTTCGGGTCTCCCATCGAGGCTTACACGGTTACGACCCCTGTTCTTGGCTTGGTAAAGCGCATCATCGGCGCGACGTATCAGGTTACGAAGGGATTCGTTTTTCGCGACTTCGGCAATACCGATGGAAACGGTAATGTTCAGGGGGGCCGGCAATCCATCTACATTCAGTGGATAGCGCGAAATCTTTTCCCGAAGGCGGTCAAGAATGCTGTTTGTCTGGTCGAGATCGACATGATTAAGGAATATAAGGAATTCCTCGCCACCGTATCGATAGATGCGGTCGGTGTCGCGCATGCTGGTAATCAGCAGTTGGCTCAGGGACTTCAACACTTCATCGCCGACACCATGGCCGTAGGTGTCATTGATGCGCTTGAAATGATCCAGGTCTGCCAGAGCCAGGCAGGCCGGTTCGCACGTCACTTGGGTAGCGTTGTAGATCGCCTCTTCGAGTTGTTCATCCATCTGCCGACGGTTGGGAATCCCAGTCAGGACATCGGTCGTAAGCTCGCTCGTTAGAAGCGCCTGGACAAGGTTGCGCAGGTGCATCGCCATATCGTTGGATGAACTGGAGAATTCACGGTAAGCAGTAGCCCGTTCAGCGCCGGCGGGTGCGGAAAGCATTGCCCTGGCTGCGTCGTGCAGGGCCCGGTGCTTTTTTTCCAGGCCTTTAAAAAGGGGTTGCTCGGTCAGAACGGTGGAGTGGGTCTGACTGTAATACCATTTGCCGAAATCACACAGCATGTAGGCGCCGGGTAGCAGATTTTCCTCTGCAGGCGCTTCGTTTGCGAGCATGCCGGCAACAAGGGACTCGGCCCACAACTGGTGGTTTTCCAGTGTAAGTTCGAGTTTGGCAAGCGCGTTATCTGCGGGATTCTCTGACACGACCTATTAACTATTCTTGTTGAATGTTTGCATCCGGAATCCCCTGAAGGTTCCAGCAAGCATTCTACGCTGAAACCCGTAAAAAGCGTGGGCAACTGCCGCCGCCTCGGCCATGTCGAGAAACTGGCCGAAATGATCTCTTGTCGAGGGGTGGACAAATCGTATGCCGGGAGCGACATCCTGTACATAGTGCTGGATGTGATCGCTGGTTTTAATGAATACGACGATGGCCTTGTCCATATCTTCGGACATAGGCTTGCCCTGTGCGTCAATTTGCAGGTTGATTGGCTGCCGGGTCGCTGGACAGCGGGTTTCGATTACGCCTGCGG
>JAHENE010000108.1 GCA_024643305.1 Thiobacillaceae bacterium
ACAGGGGTCAAAGTCGGGAAGGCCTACACGGTTGCCTTCGCGGATGATGGGTTCCAGCGTCAAATGCCCACCGCCCGGAATCTCCAGTGTGGTGGGCTCGGTAATTTCTGGAATCAGGGTGCCGATGCGCACGATCAGGCCGGCTTGTCGCAGGATGTCGGCCAACACTGCCACGTTCTGAAGATAAAACGTGTTGCGGGTATGGCTTTCCGGAATCAGCAAAACCTTCAGCGCATTGGAACAGATTCTTTCCACGCCGCCCATCGCAGCGTGCACGCACAGCGCCATGAATTCCGGGTTGAGGTTGTTGAAGCCGCCGGGAAACAAATTCGTGTCAACGGGCGCCAGTTTGAAGCCCGAATTGCGCAGGTCGACCGAGGTGTAGAACGGAGCCGTCTGTACCTGCCATTGCTGACGGAACCAGTATTCGATGGTCGGCTGCGCATCCAGGATGCGCTGTTCAAGTTCCAGCAGCGGGCCGGTCAGGGCGGTGGTTAAATGGGGTACCATGTTCCTCGGCGGAAAAAAATATAAAACGACTGCTCGATGATCTGTTTTTTTATCGTGCTTGGCTGCGGCACGCCAGCCCTGATATTACATAAGCACTCACTAATTCTAGCGCATGTTTCACATTGTTCTCTTTGAGCCGGAAATCCCGGGTAACACTGGAAATATTATCCGCTTGTCTGCCAACAGCGGTTGTCGCTTGCATCTCGTCAAGCCATTGGGATTTTCGCTGGATGAGAAGTCGGTGCGGCGTTCGGGGCTGGATTACCACGAGCTGGCTGATGTTACCGTGCATGAAGACTTGGCTGCGGCGCGAATGTCCTTGCAGGGCGGTAACTGGTATGCCTTCACCACCAAGGCCAGCCGCATGTATGCCAGCGCTACCTTTCAGCCCGGCGATGTGCTGCTGTTTGGACCGGAAACGCGCGGCCTGCCCGTGCAAATCCTGGATGAATTCGACGCCGGGCATCGCCTGAAACTGCCCATGCAACCCGGCAGCCGCAGCCTGAATCTTTCCAACGCCGTGAGTGTGGCGGTGTATGAGGCCTGGCGGCAGAACGATTTCAGCGGTGCTTGAACCACCCGGTAATGCTTAATCTCGGCCGGGTTGCAGGCAGTACTTCATGCGGAAAACGGCTGCTCAAAAAACAGACCAGCGTGCCGCCTTGCGGCAGGACTTCAACGCTGTCGCCGTGTTCAAGATCAATGCGCAACTGGCCACCATTTTCAGCCTGCCAATCTTCATTCAAATAACAGATGACGCTCAAGGTGCGGCGGCTGTCCTGCTGAAAGACATCCAGATGTTTTCCGTAACCTGCGCCTGCCGGATAGCGCGCGAAATGCACTTCCAGTTCAAACAGACCCAATTGCAAATCGCGGTTGGCGGCGAGGCGCAGTGCTTCCATGCGTGAGAGAAATTCGGCTTGCGCGGGCGTGGCCGGGGGTTCTTCCAGCCAGTGGATGCTGTCGCCGCGGAGATTGGCACGAATTTGACGTTGCCCGCCCTGGCCGGTGGCGGCGGGGTGCAGTCGCCCGGATTGACCGAGGTGTTCGGCTTCCTGCGCCAGGCTGTGCACCAGATCGTCAGGCAGAAATCCGGGCGCGACGCACCAGCCCTTGTCGGCAAGTTGCGCAATGATGGTGTCGATCACTGGCGCGGGTCTTCAGCTTTCTGATTGCGGTGCAGAAGTTCTTCCACCGCCTGTCTTGGTGGGACCTGTTCATAGAGCACGCGATTGACTGCGCGGCTGATCGGCATGTCCACGCCATGGCGTTCGGCCAGTCGCAGCACTTCCGGCGCGGTCGTCACGCCTTCGGCCACGTGGCCAAGATTGGTCAGGATGTCTTGCAGCGTTTCGCCCCTGGCGAGACGCATGCCGACCTGGCGGTTGCGCGAAAGATCGCCGGTACAGGTGAGGATGAGGTCGCCCATGCCAGAGAGCCCCATGAAGGTTTCCATGTGCCCGCCCAATGCCAGGCCAAGTCGGGTAATTTCTGCCGCGCTGCGGGTGATCAGTGCGGCGCGCGCGTTGTGGCCGAAGCCCAGGCCGTCGGAAATGCCGGCGGCAATGGCAATCACGTTTTTGATGGCGCCGCCCAGTTCGATGCCGGTCACGTCTTCCGATGTGTAGATGCGCAGCGTGCCGCCGTGCAGGCGATGGGCGATGTCGCCGGTGATCAGTGCATGATTTGAAGCCAGTGTCAGCGCGGTGGGCAGACCCTTTGCAACCTCGATGGCAAAGCTCGGGCCGGACAAGACACCGCTGGGTACGTCCGGCAGAAGTTCGTTGACGATTTCATGCGGCAGCTTGCCGGTACCTTCTTCAAATCCCTTGCATACCCAGATCAACGGACAGGCGACACCGAGTCCGGCCAATTGCGTCAGCAGGCCGCGCAATGCGCTGCTGGGTACGGCAACAAGAAGGAGTTCGGCGTTGGCGACAGCAGCGCCGAGTTCATGCGTAATCTGGAGTGCGGACGGAAAAACGATGCCAGGCAGGTAGCGGGCGTTCTGCCGCTCACCGGCCATGGCGCGCGCATGCGCTTCGCTGCGTGTCCATAGCGTGACGTCGTGGCGTATGGAAAAATGCACTGCCAGCGCGCTGCCCCATGCGCCTGCGCCCAGCACGGTGATTTTCATGCGCTCGCTCATAATCCCCACACTTCCTGGAGTTTTATATAGCCTTCCTGGCCATTGGCGTGGCGCACCTTTACCCAGCCGGCTTCAGCGGCTTGCTGTATTTCCAGGACGACACCGCGTGATACGCGGGCGCGTACCGGAGAGTTTTCCGCCGGTTTTTCCATGATCTGTGCCACCGGGACGTTTACCAGCAGGGTGTGTTTGGAACCGAGAGCAGATTCTTCCACCCAGGAAAGTTTCCCGGTCTCGTCCCTGACCTTGATCCAGCCGGATGTGGAGACGACTTTTTCCAGTGGATAGTCGCTGCTCACGATGCCAACCTTGACGGCAGCGGAAGAGGGGGCGTCATACAGGATGGCCGGACGCATGGTGGAGACGAAGTCCAGTGCCCATGCGGGCGCGGCCAACGCCAGCAATAAACTGGCGACGACGCGTGTCATCAGTGAGCGGAACCCGCCGCCTGCTGCTGCTGGCGCATCAGGTATTCGCCTTCAAAATTGACAGGGGCCAGAAGCAGGGGTGGGAAGCCTGCGCGCAGCACGACATCGGAGATGGTTTCGCGCAGGTACGGAAAAATGATGTTGGGGCAACCAATAGCCAGCGCCAGGGAAACCTGTTCCTCCGGCAAGCCGGAGATACGGAAAATTCCGGCCTGTGCGCATTCAACCAGAAAAAAGGTTTTGTCACCTTTTTTGGCGGTTACTGTGACTTTGACGGCGCTTTCATACATGTCATTGCCAAGCGGCGTATGTTCGGTTCCCAGTTCGACGCCGATTTCCGGCGATTCGCGCTCAAGGAAGATGGATGGCGCATTGGGCACCTCCACAGACAGGTCCTTTAGGTAGATTTTCTCGATGTTGAACGTCATTCCCGGAGCTTGCTGCTCTTCAGCCATGTTGGCTCTCCCGCGTATTAATAAAGTGTGGCGTGTATTCTAACCCGCCTGTATGAGGTTCCTGTCCTCACTCAAATATTTTGCTGCAGCCATTGTTTTAGGCTTGCGCCGTCCAGGGCGCCGGATAAGCGCGCAGTTTCTTTCCCGTGGGTGAAAATCGCCAGGGTGGGGATACTGCGAATGCCGTTTTGTGCAGCCAGACCTTGTTCCGCCTCGGTGTTGACCTTGGCAAAGCGTACACGGGTGTTGAGTTCGGCGGCGACCCGGTTGAAGGTCGGCGCGAACATCTTGCATGGCCCGCACCAGGGTGCCCAGAAATCGACCACAACCGGCAGGCCGGAGCGGCTGATGAATTTTGCGAACGAGGTGGAGTTTAATTCAATGGGCTTGCCAGGCAGCAGTGCAAGCTTGCATTTTCCGCACACGGGCTGCTCGGAAAGGCGCTCGTCCGGCACTCGGTTGACTGCGCCACAATCAGGACAAACAAGTTCCATGATGCATCTCCAAAAAAGCTTTCCCTGAAGATGCGGACGAAGAATCCGAACTCAAGCGCGGGTCAGTTGTTCAGTAACGGCATCAGGCCACCGGCCTTGTCCAGCGCGGAAAGGTCGTCAAAGCCGCCCACGTGTGTCTCGCCGATGTAGATTTGCGGCACGGTGCGGCGGCCGGTTTTGCTCATCATCTCGTCGCGCAGCTGCGGTTCTTTATCGATGAATATTTTGTCGATGGTGTCCACACCCCTGGATTTGAGCAGCCGATCGGCCGCTACGCAATACGGGCAGAATGCGGTGCAATACATGGTGATTTTTTGCATGCTTCGATTTACTTCTGGGTAATGGGAAGACTGGCCTGTTCCCAGGCGGTGATGCCGCCGGCAAGGTTGCTGGCGTTGCTGAAGCCGGATTTTTTCAGCATGGCACAGGCGCGCGCTGAGCGGTTGCCCGAGCGGCAGTAGACCACGATGGGCTTGTCCTTGAACTTTTCGATTGCTGTAATCTGGTTGGACAACTCGCCCAGACGAATATGCCTGGCATTGGGAATGTGGCCAACAGCCCATTCGTTGTCCTCGCGCACGTCCAGCATCAGCGCGTCGTCGTTCATGAGCCGGGTGGCTTCCAGGGTGTTGACCTCGGTGATGCCGCTGACCCGGTTGCCAAAAAATGACCATAGCAGCATCGTGCCGCTTGCGACGGCGGTGATGACCAGCAAAAGGTTGTTGTGTACGAATTCCATTGCAGTCGAATGCTCAAATAAAAACAGGGGCTATTTTACCAGCCCCGGTTTGATTCCATTAGCCGCAGCATCCTTCCTTGACGCCAAACTTCTTCAAGACGCCATTCAGAGGGCATAGGCGTGTCAGGCCGGACTGCAACAGGTTTGCGCCGACGAAGGCGGTGAACCACAGTACGGACAGTTCGGTCATGTCGACTTTGCCAGTGAAATGGGCCAGCGACAGGGACAGCAGGATGAATGAACCCGCGACGATGCGGACGATACGTTCAACAGTCATATTTTGATTACCTTCAGCTTGATGAGAATTTTTTAAAGTTTGCCGCGTAATACAGCACGGGGATGACGACCAATGTCAGTAAAGTGGAGACGAAGATGCCAAAAATCAAGGACACCGCAAGGCCCGAGAAAATCGGATCGTCAAGAATGAAAAATGCCCCCAGCATGGCGGCGCCGCCGGTCAGCACGATCGGCTTGGCGCGGGTGGCGCCGGCCATGATCACGGCTTCCTGAAAGTCCATGCCTTCCGCTACCTGCTGGTTGATGAAGTCCACCAGCAGGATGGAGTTGCGCACGATGATGCCGGCCAGCGCGATCATGCCGATCATTGAGGTGGCGGTGAATTGCGCGCCCAACAGTGCGTGACCCGGCATGACACCGATGATGGTCAGCGGAATCGGCGCCATGATGATCAGCGGTGTTATGTACGAGCCGAACTGCGCCACCACCAGCAGGTAGATCAGCACGAGTCCGACGGCATAGGCGATGCCCATGTCGCGGAAGGTTTCGTAAGTGACTTTCCATTCGCCATCCCATTTCAGGCTGAAACCGGCATAGGGATCGGCGGGCTGGTTGATGAAATATTCGGACAGTTTGCCACCTTGTTTCAACTCGCGATCAGTCAGGTTGGCGCGCATGCCGAACAGGCCGTACAGGGGTGAATCCAACTTGCCGCCCATGTCGCCCACCACGAACACCACCGGCAGCAGGTCCTTGTGGTAGATGGTTTTTTCGCGTTCGCTGGGTACGACTTCGACCAGTTCGGACAGCGGCACCAGGTTGCCGTTGTTGCCGCGTACGGTGAGCTTGAGCAATTCATTCATGCTGCTCTGACGTTCGGGTGCGAGGGTGATGCGCACGGGGATTTCATATTTGGATGTGCCGCCATGTATTGGCGTGACATCTTCGCCGGACAGGCCCATCTTCATCACCGAAACGATGTCCTTTTGTGACACACCAGCTACGGCCGCCTTGTTCTGGAGTACCTTCAGCACGAAACGCTGCGCATCGTCTTCGACGGTGTCGTCGATGGCGACAATGTCTTTGCTGGACTCGAACACCTTGCGCACTTCCTTGGCGACCCTGGATTGGGCGTCATAGTCCGGGCCATAGATTTCCGCGACGATGGGTGACATCACCGGTGGGCCGGGCGGCACTTCCACCACCTTTACATCGGCGCCATGTTTTTTCGCCACGGCTTCGATGGCCGGGCGCAAGGCCTGGGCAATTTCATGGCTCTTGCGATCACGGTGGTGCTTGTCGACGAGGTTGATCTGGATGTCGCCCACTTCAGGTCCGCTGCGCAGGTAATACTGACGTACCAGGCCGTTGAAATTGATGGGCGAAGCCGTGCCGGCATAGGCCTGGTAGTCCGTGACTTCTTCCACCGAATCGATCACCGTGCCCATCTCGTGCAGGACCTGCGCAGTCCTTTCAAGCGGCGTGCCCACGGGCATGTCAACCACGATCTGGAATTCGGACTTGTTGTCGAAGGGCAGCATTTTCAGGACGACCAGCTTTACCAGCGCCAATGAAACGGAAACGAGAATGGCGATGCCAATCCCTGCCCACAGTTTTTTGCGCATGGCTTTGCCTGACTCGCCGCCAAGGAAGGGGGTTAGGCGCCTGCGGAAAAGATTGATCAGCTTGCCATTGTCTTCCGTATGGTGCTGCATGTCCTTCAACAGCTTGAACGCCAGCCATGGGGTGACGACGAAGGCGATGGCGAGCGAAATCAGCATGCCGATGCTGGCGTTGATGGGAATGGGGCTCATGTAAGGGCCCATGAGCCCGGTTACGAAA
>JAHENE010000109.1 GCA_024643305.1 Thiobacillaceae bacterium
AATTGTTGCTGTGGATGTGCAGGAAGCGCTGCGATTCCAGGAAGCGGCGGCCTGAACCAGTAGACCGCTTCACATTCTATTTTCAAATATACAGCCGCTTGATGCGGCTGTTTTCTTTTCTGCGGCTGCCGGTAATAGGACCTATAAATAAGTAGTTGGGTTTAAAACCTGTCAAAGAAGACCTCTTTGCAACAACTTAAAATAGCATTCCTCCTGCTGCTTATACCCCTGTTTTGGCTGGCTTCATTGAGCGCACTTGCCAAGCCGGTTGTTCAACTGGAACTGGAAGGGGCAATCGGGCCTGCCACAGCTGATTACATCGTGCGTGGACTCAAACGCGCTGACGCCGATGATGCGCAGCTGGTGGTGCTGCGCATGGATACCCCCGGCGGACTGGATACTTCCATGCGTGTCATCATCAAGGACATCCTCGCATCGCCTGTCCCGGTCGCCTCTTATGTCGCACCTGGAGGGGCTCGCGCCGCCAGCGCCGGCACCTACATTCTTTATGCCAGCCATGTGGCTGCCATGGCCCCGGGTACCAACCTGGGTGCTGCCACCCCCGTGGCAATTGATGTGCCGGGCATGGGCGCGCCACCCAAACCGGGAAATGGCGCGGCCAAGCCAGCAGAGGGTGGTGCAAAAGACGCAATGAGCAGAAAAGCCATGCATGACGCCGCTGCCTATATTCGCAGCCTGGCCCAGTTGCGCGGCAGAAATACCGAGTGGGCTGAACAGGCAGTACGCGAAGCCGTCAGCCTGTCTGCGACTGAGGCTTTGGAGAAAAAAGTTATCGATTACGTTGCTGACGATACCGAACACTTGTTAAACCAATTGCACGGCAAGAAGATCAAGCTTGCCAGCGGTGAGGTAGTCACTCTTGATACGGTGGGCGTGGCGATTGTCAGTTACGAAGCGGATTGGCGCACCAAACTGCTCTCTACGATCACCGCCCCGGGGGTGGCGCTGATCCTGATGATGATCGGGGTGTACGGGCTGTTTTTCGAGTTTTATAACCCGGGCTTTGGCGTACCGGGCGTGGTCGGTGCCATTTGCCTGCTCTTGGGATTGTATGCGCTGCAGCAACTGCCGGTGAACTATGCCGGGCTTGCCTTGATAGTGCTCGGAATTGGTTTCATGGTGGCAGAGGCTTTTGTGCCTAGCTTCGGAATCCTGGGGCTGGGCGGGATCGTGGCTTTTGTCTTTGGCGCCGTGATTCTCATAGATACGGAGGTGCCTGGCTTCGGCATACCCATCAGTCTGATTTTCGGCCTTGCCCTAATCAGCGCCGTCACCATCGCCGCTATTGTCGGGCTTGCGCTGAGAGCCCGCGCCCGCCCCATCGTCAGCGGGGGAGAGGAGCTTATTGGTAGCGAAGGGGAGATTTCCAGTTGTGAAAGCGGCAAATGTTGGGCCAGGGTACACAGCGAAACCTGGAAAGTGCAAAGCACCGAGCAACTCACGCCAGGCTTGCCTGTGAGGGTCACGGGCAGAAAAGAGTTGACCCTGTTGGTATCGCCCATCACCCCGAAAGGAGAATGATCATGGGATTTGGATTCGACATCGGATTTTCCGGACTGTTTTTTCTGCTGATTCTGCTTGTCATCTCGTCGCTGCGCATCCTGCGTGAATACCAGCGAGGGGTGGTTTTCATGCTGGGCCGCTTCTGGAAGGTGAAGGGTCCTGGCCTCATCATCATCATCCCCGGCATCCAGCAGATGGTGCGCGTAGACCTGCGCACCCTGGTATTTGATGTGCCCGAGCAGGATGTCATCTCCCGCGATAACGTCTCTGTCAAGGTAAATGCGGTGGTGTATTTCCGGGTGGTTGATCCCGAACGCGCCATCATCCAGGTGGAGGACTATCTTGCCGCCACCAGCCAGCTTGCGCAAACCACCCTGCGTGCGGTGCTGGGCAAGCACGAACTGGACGAAATGCTGGCCGAGCGCGAGCGCCTCAACCAGGATATCCAGCAGGTGCTTGATGCACAGACCGACACCTGGGGAATAAAAGTCTCGAACGTGGAAATCAAGCACGTGGACATCAATGAGTCCATGGTGCGCGCCATCGCCAAGCAGGCTGAAGCTGAACGCGAACGCCGCGCCAAGATCATCCATGCAGAGGGCGAATTGCAGGCCTCGGAGAAACTGCTGCAGGCAGCGCAAATGCTCGCCCAGCAACCAGAGGCCATGCAGCTCAGGTACATGCAGACCTTGTCTGCCATCGCAGGCGACAAGTCATCGACCATCGTCTTCCCCCTGCCCGTGGACATTTTCTCTTCGCTGCAGAAATCCGGTGGGAAAAGCTAGTTAGATAGGTTGGGCATGCTTCCCCGGCTTGAACAGGGTTTTCCAATGGCTAGTTATTTTGCGGGGCACAGTCGGTTACGCCAGCGATAATCGTTGGGAGAAGGGGGCTAATGGTATTCCGTACTTCATTTGGTTTGAATAATCAGCAGTGGTCGCTCAAGGATCTGCACACCAGCCTGCTTGGCCTGATACGCGCTCACCTGTGGATGCAGGTGCTGGCTGGCATGGTGCTGGGCGTATTGGTCGGCATGGCGATCGGGCCTTCCACCGGCTGGCTTGATCCTGTAACCGGCAGGATATTGGGGGACTGGCTGGCGCTTCCAGGCAAGCTGTTCCTGACCTTGATCCAGATGGTGGTCATCCCACTGGTAATCGCTTCCATAATTCGCGGGCTTGCCGCCAGTGAGAGTCTGGAGCAGTTGCGCCGGACTGGAATCGGCGTCTTGCTCTATTTTGTATCAACAACGGCGATGGCTGTAGGCATCGGGATCTCGCTCGCCGTTCTAATCCAGCCAGGGTTATACATCGACAGCGACAGCATCCAGGCGACCATGTCGATAACCCAAAATGTACAGACCGGCCCTGGCGCCATTGCAACGGGACCCTTACCGGAGCGCATCGTCGCATTACTGCCGAGCAATCCGCTCAATGCCATGCTGACTGCAAATATGCTGCAGGTGGTAATGTTTTCCATCATCTTCGGCGTGGCACTGGTGATAATGCCGCCAAAGCAGGCGCGACCGATGCTGGACCTGATGGAATCGCTGCTTGAAGTATGCATGACTATTGTGCGTTGGGCCATGTGGCTGGCACCTTTGGCAGTTTTTGGGCTGCTCGCGCAACTGGTTGCCAAGCTGGGGCTAGAAGCCTTGTTTGGAATGGGTGTCTATGTCGTGACCGTTCTAATTGGCCTGGTGCTTGTATTCAGCATGCACCTCACGATCGTGATGGTTGGCGCGCGCTATTCGCCAATCAAGTTTCTAAAATCGGCTCGCGAGGTGATGTTGCTGGCCTTCTCAACCTCTAGTTGCGCGGCAATCATGCCTTATTCGATCAAGGTTGCCGAGGAAAAACTCGGCGTACGGCCTTCGATCTCACAGTTTGTCATTCCGCTGGCTGCCACCACAAACATGAACGGTACCGCGCTCTATCAAGGTGTCGCTGCAATGTTTCTCGCCCAGGTATTCGGTGTGCCCCTGGGGGTTCATGAAATGCTGCTGATTATCCTTGTCGCAGTTGGTGCGACCATCGGTTCACCCTCCACCCCGGGTGTCGGCATTGTGATTCTGGCAATGGTACTGAATAGCGTGGGCATTCCTGCGGCCGGCATAGCCTTGGTGATGGGTGTAGACCGCATCCTGGACATGAGCCGGACTGCAGTCAATTCTGCGGGCGATCTCGTAGCCTGCTTGCTTATGGAGCGGCTGCAGAAAAAGCACTCGCTTCCCGTAACCATTCCCGCTGAGGGGTGAAATGGACTACCAGGCCTATTCTGTACACAACTTCCGCAATATACCGCAAATAAAAAAGCTAAGCGCAGAGCAGCGCTTCGACATCGAAGTTGTGGGCCAAGTGCTGCCATTCAAGGTAAATAATTTCGTGATCGAACACCTGATCAACTGGGACAACATTCCGGATGATCCGCTTTTCGTGCTTACCTTTCCCCAGCGTGAAATGCTTCTGCCGCACCACTACGAGGCAATCGCCACACTGATGAAAGCTGGTGCCGATGCCAAAGCCATCAAGGCGGAAGCAGAGCGTATTCGTCTTGAACTCAACCCGCACCCAGCGGGACAGCTGGCGCACAATGTACCCATCGTCGGAGATCAACGTCTCGAAGGTACTCAGCATAAATATCGGGAGACCATCCTTTTTTTCCCCAGCCAGGGGCAAACCTGCCATGCCTATTGCACCTTCTGTTTCCGCTGGCCGCAGTTTGTTGGCATGTCGGAACTGAAATTCGCCACACATGAGATCGAACTGCTGATTGACTACCTGCGTGAACATCCGGAAATCAACGATGTCCTTTTCACCGGCGGCGACCCCCTGATTATGTCCAGCAGGCATCTGGCGGCCTATATCGAGCCTCTACTGGCAGCCAGGCTCCCCAGTCTTCGCCGCATTCGAATCGGCACTCGCGCCTTCAGTTATTGGCCATATCGCTTCCTAAACGATGATGATTCTGATGAGTTGATCCGGCTATTCAAGCGGATCAATGATGCAGGGATTCACCTTGCGGTCATGGCGCATTTCAACCATCCGCGCGAGCTGGACCCGCAACCCATCCGCAATGCGTTGCAGCGTGTGCGCGAGACTGGTGCGATTATTCGAACCCAGTCCCCTTTGTTGCACCATATTAACGATGATCCGGCGCTGTGGGCCGCGCTGTGGAACAAACAGGTCGATCTGGGTTGTGTTCCTTACTATATGTTTGTGGCCCGTGATACTGGTGCTCAACACTATTTTGCGGTGCCGCTAGTGCGGGCATGGCAGATATTTCGAGAGGCTTATCAGCAGGTAAGTGGTCTTTGCCGCACGGTGCGTGGGCCCAGCATGTCAGCCAACCCAGGAAAGATACAGATATTGGGAGTGACTGAGGTGAGGGGAGAGAGGGTCATCGAACTGCGCTTCATTCAGGGCCGCAATCCAGATTGGGTGCACCGGCCATTCTTTGCCCAGTATGACGAGCATGCCACCTGGCTTAATGAACTCAGGCCAGCCTTTGGTGAGAAACGGTTTTTCTTTGAAGAAGAACTGGAAGCGTTTTATCGCGAAAACATAAGTACTTCAACGATCGAGAATTTCGAGTAAATCGCAAACAAGTTCCGGCTAGTCTTAATAACAGGGCAGTCCGCGCAACGGGTTTTCAGGGGTGGAATCTGCCCAAGAATTGAGCAATTCGCCCCCCGGTTTCCCGTGGTCTACTTCGCATAATGTATAACCCTGCAAATTCATGGAGTTACGGCGATTTCCTCCAGTGTCATTAACTTTGCTGATGGTTTCCGGTCGGAGAAGGGTTTTCCCCGGCTGGGCGATAAAAACGGCTGATGGTGATTTCATGCTACATCCTTTCGATTCTGTTGTGCAACCCGGGCGACCTGCAAGGCCGAAACGGCCTTGTTTGTCTGCATGGAAGCAGGGGCTGGGAACCAACCGGCACAACGGCCACAGGCAGCCGCTGGAGGTCGGAGATTGCGCGGCCGGCGCTTTCATGGCTTCGCTTCGCTCCCGCCATTCACGGCAGCCGCTGTGCGGCGCTTTGTTGCTGGGCGACCTGGCTTCGCCGGTCGGCGGATGAGGCTGGCATGGACGCGCCAGATTGCCCGACCGCCAGCAGAAGCAAGACACACCCCTTGCAGACGGCCTTTTGCCAGCAGCACCCGGACACGCTGGGGCGAGAGCCGGAGCAGCTTGGCAGCCTTGGCCACGTCGATGAATTCAAGGTCGAATTTCATGCGGCAGCCCCCACCAAGTGCAGGCGCTGCGCGGCTCCGCCTGCGCTCGCCGCCTCCCGCCTGCCGCTGTGCAACTTCCTGAAGTGCTCGGCCATGCTGAACACGTGCCGGAGGTGGTACAGCTCCCACGACTTGAACGAGCGACCATCCGGCGCGAATAGAGCCCCACCAGCACCAAATCGCCAGCCATCCCACCCCGGAGCATGGACAATGCCGCCAGCGTGCAGCCTGATGAGTTTGAAGGCCGAATAGGGGATTTTGTAGGCGCCGTTCTCCCAGTTCCGCAGGGTGCGGACGGTGACACCAAGGACGTGCGCAGCTTCCTTGCGGGTCATGCCAGCGGTGCGGCGTTCGAGGTAGAAGGTTTCCCGGTCAATCAGGATCCGGCCGGAACGGCGACGGGAGAGGCGCTTAGTCATGAGCAGATCCTCCACAGTCAGCCGCGTCTATGCTGGCCGGGAACAGCTCGATCACCTGAGTGGTGTCGTCGGGTACATCGTCCAGGTCAAACTCGTAATCCTCCGGGTGTTCTTCCTTGTCGCGGAAGTAATCGACAGCCCCCAAGAGATACCCCTCGACATTGCGCCAGTGCATGCCTTCTTCGCGCAGCAACCCGATGAGTTCCTCGGTGATTTCCTGCCGACGCTCACAGCGGGCGCGGTTGAGTTCGTTCATGCCGCACCCCCTTTGCCCAGACAGCGCAGGCTCTTGGGATGGAAATTATCCAAGGCGAGTTTGGCCGGAGGGTAGATCACCCATTTACGGGTGAGGGGATGCAGCCGGGCTCCGATGACTTTTCCGGCGCGGCACCATTTGCGCAGGGTGGCTTCGGTCACGCCGATTTTGTCGGCAAACTTGCGCAGGGAAATGCCCTCAGAATGGCTCATGGCAGGCCTCCCGAGTACTTATCCACAGACCCCCGTCCGGAGTCTGATTTTGCGCAATAGGTTTTGAAGCCCCCGAAAACCCCTTGGAAGCCTTGCCGCACATGGGTTTGAAGCCTGTCAGATAGGCTGTCCAAAAATCTCAATTTG
>JAHENE010000110.1 GCA_024643305.1 Thiobacillaceae bacterium
CCGGTGCCAGTTACCACCAGCGCACCGGTCGAGGCGTCGTAGGTCGCGCTCGTGATGGTGGGTACGGCAACGTTGCTGACCGTAATGCCATTGCCAGTCAGATCGGCGATGCTGCCGCCCGCAAACGTTGTATTCCAGCCGTTGGCGGCGGCCAGATTGTAGGTGGTGCCGCCAGTCGAGCTGGTGCCATTCTTGTTCACGATCTGGTTGAGGGCTGCCTTGTCGGTGGCTGAGAGGGTCAGGGTGAACTGGGTGGCGGAACTGATTTCGACATCCGCGGTATCAGTCAGGGTATAGGTGGAACCCCCTTCGCCGGTCAGGGTGAACGTGGACGCATCGATGTCAGCGCCACTGCCGTTGGCAAGAAAATCCGTGCCCGTCACCACAAGCGCACCAGTCACTGCGTTGTAGGTGGCGCTGGTTACGGTAGGTTTGGGAACGGGGGTGTAGATGAAATTATCAAACCCTACTGCGTTTGCGGCAGTGTCATAGTTTGAACTGATTTCCAGTTTGTCGATTGCGGTAAAAGAGGCAGGAAAGATGAAGGGCAGGTTGGGATTGACTGTCGCGTTGTATGGAAGATTTTGGTTGGCTGTCGCAACGAGGTTGCCATTGCGATAACCAAGATACGTGATGGTTGTGTCGAACCCAAAAGACGGGTCAATCCAGTTATAAGCAGCGATGGAAGTGGGCGTGAAGTAGTCGGAGCTGATCGTGATGGTTGCAGGTGTTATCGAATTTGCGAGGATGACCTCATCCGTGCCGCCAATCCCTGTGCCAGCAGAGTACGACTCTAAACCGGTCCAGGTGAAACCTGCATATGAAACAGGAGCGCCTGTCCAACTGCTGCCAAGGCCATCGAAAGTGACTGTTGTGGCCTGGGCAAGTGAGCCAAAAGCGCTGAGCAATAAAAATAGTGCCAGGTGTCGCGCCCGGCGAAACAGCAAAGCCAGGATTGAAATGGGTTTTGCCAGGCTCTGGCGAGCGGCATTCGTTTTGTTCATTATGGTTCCCCAATGGATATTCAGCGCGCTTTTTGAATTCGCTTCAAAAAAGTCGAAGCTTTTATATTCGCGCATTTATTCCGGGGAATCATACCTGCCAATTTGTGCCCCCGGTAAACAAATTGTTAGGGCTTGTAAGACGCCATCACGATGGACCATAGGGGCAGATAAGTTCAGGCGTCTTTAGCAAGGCGTGGGTCAGCGTTTTCCTGCCCGATCAAGTATCCTTAACCTACAGCCCTCGCAGCACCTTGATCTGGAACAGGGTGCTGCGCTCATCCTCTTCCAGTGCCTGCCGAATGTGTGAAACCGTTGCCTGGTAGCGCGGAATGATGTTGTACCTAAGTGCATTTACCCGTTTCCGGGTTTTTCGCTGCTCCACGACGAAGCGCCTCAAGGCGTTTTCCGCCTCGCCCAGTTGCGCCAGGAAAGCAACCAGATCGGTCATTCTGGCGCGGGCTTCGTCAAAACTGACATCGGTCCACATCAAGCCAACCGGCTGCAAAGGCAGGGTCTTTGCCTTTACCGAGGGATACTCAACGCCGACCGAGGAGCGATTTGTGATGTCCACTTGTACCGAGTGCGAGAAACCCAGGCTGGCTTGACGCAAAACCTGGCTGCCCATGCGTAGTTCGCAAATCGCCATCCAGCGATAGGCTTCCTGTAACTTGAGTTCGGCCTCCTGGCGCAACAGGCGGTATTCCTTTAAGCGCTCCTGAACCACGCGCGTAAGCAGCTCGCGCTTCTTCTCCAGCATATCGTGGCCCTGGGTGAGGAACTTCACCTGCTTGCCAAGCTGCAGGAGGGCGTTGCGCGTAGGGGGAACCTTGAGCCGTTTCATTCGCTGTCTGGCGAGCGGTAGCGCGCCTCTATATCCTTTTCCGACAGCCGCGTAAGCGCTTCTTTGGGCAGCAGCGATAGCACTTCCCAGGCCAGGTCCAGGGTATGGAAAATGCTGCGGTCTTCATGCTCTCCCTGGCTGACGAAACGCTGCTCAAATGCATCTGCAAATTGCAGATAACGGTTGTCTTCTTCGGAGAGTTCTTCTGCACCGATGATGGCAGCGAGGCTGCGCACTTCCTGCGCCTTGGCATAGGATGCGAACAGCTGGCTGGCGACGCGCGCATGGTCCTCGCGCGTCATGCCCTCGCCGATGCCGTCCTTCATCAGACGCGAAAGCGATGGCAAGACAGCCACTGGTGGCTGGATGTTGGCCGCGGCCAGTTCACGCGACAGCACGATCTGCCCTTCCGTGATGTAACCGGTCAGATCCGGCACGGGATGGGTGATGTCGTCGGACGGCATGGACACCACCGGAATCATGGTGATCGAGCCGGCCTTGCCGCGAATGCGGCCGGCGCGTTCGTAGATTTCGGCCAGATCCGAATACAAGTATCCGGGAAATCCTTTGCGCGCTGGCACATCGCCTTTGCCGGTAGCGATCTCTCTTAAAGCTTCCGCGTAGTAGGTCATATCCGTCATCACCACCAGCACGTGCATGTCGAGATCGAAGGCAAGATATTCCGCACAGGTCAGCGCCACGCGCGGCAGGATCAGGCGCTCGATGGGCGGGTCGTCCGCGAGGTTGATGAACGTAACAACCTGCCCCAGCACCCCGCTCTCTTTGAAGGACTCTTCGAAAAAGCGTGCATCGCTGTGCGAAACACCCATGGCCGCGAACACCAGTGCAAAACTTTCCTGGCTGTCTGCCTTGCCTTCGCCATGGAAAAGCAATTTGGCCTGGCGCACGATCTGCGCTGCCAATCTATTGTGAGGAAGTCCAGAACCGGAAAACACCGGCAGCTTCTGGCCGCGCACCAAGGTGTTCATGCCATCGATTGTGGAAATGCCGGTCTGGATGAACTCGCGTGGATAAGCACGCGCTGCCGGGTTGAGCGCAGCGCCGTTGACATTGCGCGAAAGCCTGGAAATGATTGGCGGGCGACCATCGCGTGACTGGCCAACACCGTTGAAAACACGGCCCAGCATCTCGGGCGCCAGTGCCAGTTCAAACGGCTGATCCAGAAAACGCACCCAGGTGCGTTCAAGGTCAATGTTGTCGGTCCCTTCAAAAACCTGGATCAGCACCAGTTCTTCAGAAGAACGGATCACCTGTCCGCTACGCTGCCGGCCGAGATGGTCGCGCACCACCACGCGGTCTCCCAGTGCAACATCCGGCACATTGCGCATGGCCAGCAATCCGCCGCGCGCCCATGCCGAACTGCGGTATTCGAGCATGCTCATGTTGGGCCTGCCCCCGTTCTGGCCGCAGACTCGCCCTTTGCCAAGGGGCTGGCGTATTCCGCGCGCAAGGCATCGAAGATGGGCTCGATGGCCTTTCCTTCCTGTTCCAGTCCTTCTATTTCTTCACTGCTGTAGCTGATCTTCCAGCGCCTGGCTTTTGCCAACAGCGGCTGGCGCAGCAACTCCTGAACCGGCATGCCGACCTTCAGCATCTCGGCACCACGGGTATGTATTTCGATCATCAGCTTCAGCAGCAAGAACTGTTTTCGCGGAGAACAAAAACTGTCGTTGGGCTCGAGTGCGCTTTGTTGCAGAAGCCCTTCACGGATCAATTTGGACGTTTCCAGTGTCCAGCGCTGCTGCCCGGACAGTGCCTCCACACCCACCAGGTTGACGATGCGAGCCAGCTCCTCTGATTCTGACAACAGCCGCAATGCGATATTGCGCAGCCGCATCCAGTCTTCGTTAATATTCTCGTGCCACCATTTGGCAGCGACATCGACAAACAGAGAAAAGCTTTCCAGCCAGTCCACCGCCGGATAATGGCGGGCATCGGCCAGGTCCTTAGACAGTGCCCAGAATGTCTGGATGATGTCCTTGGTATGGCTGGTCACCGGCTCGGAGAAATCACCTCCGGGTGGCGATACGGCGCCGATCAAGGTGACCGAGCCATGATTGCCGTTGAGCGTTTCCACCCGGCCTGCGCGTTCGTAGAAAGCTGACAGCGTCGATCCCAGGTAGGCTGGATAACCCTCTTCCACCGGCATCTGTCCCAGCCTGCCGGAAACCTCGCGCAGGGCTTCAGCCCAGCGACTGGTGGAGTCGGCTACGACCACGACATCAAAACCCTGATCGCGAAAATATTCTGCGATGGTCATGCCCACGTATACCGACACTTCGCGCGCAACCACCGGCATGTTGGAAGTATTGGCCACCAGCATGGTGCGTTCCATGAGCGGCCTGCCCGTGCGCGGATCGCTAAGTTGAGGAAAAGTATCCAGCACCTCGGTCAATTCGTTGCCGCGCTCACCGCAGCCGACATAGATCACGATCTGGGCATCTGACCAGCGTGCGATCTGCTGTTGCAATACGGTCTTGCCGGCGCCGAACGGGCCGGGGATGGCACCTTTGCCACCCTTCAACAGCGGAAAGAAGGTATCCATGATGCGCTGTCCCGTAATCAGCGGCTGCAGGGCGTGGTCACGCTTGCTGAAGGGCCGGGGTATGCGCACGGGCCAGCGGCTGGAGAGATGCAGCTTGTGGATATTGCCCTGCGTATCGCGCACGCGGCCGATGACATCATCCACCGTGTAATCTCCTGCCGGAACCAGATCGTCCAGTTCGCCCGTGACGTCAGGTGGCATCAGTATGCGATGGGTGATGCTGTCGTTTTCCAGCACACTCCCCAGAATGGTGCTGCCGGAAACTTTTGCGCCGATTTTCAAATCTTTCCCAGGGACGAATGGCCAGCGCTTGTTGCGATCAATTGCCGGCACCATCAGCCCGCGTTCGATACGTTCACCAGTCTGTTCCAACAGGGTTTTGAGCGGACGCTGCAGACCGTCAAAAATTCCTCCCAGGAGGCCCGGGCCCAGTTCAACCGATAGCTGCGAGCCAACCGCAGAAGCTGGCGCTCCAGGACGCAAGCCCTCGGTAATTTCATACACCTGGATGATCGCTCGATCATCTTCACGAGCAATGACCTCGCCCATCAGGCCCTGGCTGCCCAGCTTGACCTGCTCGCCAATGCGCGCATTGGGCAGGCGTGCGATCACAATCGGCCCCTGAATATCGAGTATGGTGCCCTCGCTGCTCATCCCGCCCCGCCCGCCTTCTGGAACAATGTATCCATGATGGTGCTCAGTACTTCATCCTGCATGCGCGCCAGGCGTCCTTCAAACGTGTTGTTGACGCGCACCCTGCCATCCCCTGAACGAACCATCACGCCGCCGATTGTGTGTTCGGCCAGCGGGGCCAGTTCAAGCTTTCGCCCAGACGCTGCTCTTGCGGCCAGATCTTTCCACACAGGCCTCAGGCCTTCGATGTCACGCGGGCTCAGCTCGGCCACCAGATCACCTTCAGGGATTGCGGAGGCAGCTTCGGCCAGATAGTTCTCCAATACCTTGTGGTACCTGCCTGGGTTATCAGGAATTTTTTCCAGCCGCTTGCGAACATCTGCCAAAACACCCTGGACCAAGGCCCAATGGAGGCGATCCATTTCGGTATCCAGGCGTATTTTTGAAGTCTGCATAATTTGCCGGCAAAGCTGCTCTGCCTCATGCTGAAAACTTTGTTCCTCACCCTCCCGAAGCCGCTGCAATTTGGTCTGCAATTCGTGTTTGATCTGCTCAGAGGTCTGACGCCCTTTTTCCAAATGCTGCGCCGCCAGATTCATGGCTTGCGCAAACAGCAGACCTTCCAGCTTTTCGGTGTGCTGGGTCATCACAATCCTCCGGACAGGCTGATCAGCCTGTCCACATCCGAGCGGTATTCGCCACCACTGATCAGTGATGGAATCTGGACCACCACCACGCGTCCGCCCTCCGATTGCACACGGTGCAACCAGGGTCCTGGTTCGTCGATCAGTCCAGACTCGATCAGCACCAGCGCCTTGGACTTTTCTGTCACCAGTGACTTGAGCAGGGATTCAAGTTGATCTGCGTCAGCACCGGGCATGACCTCTATGCCGGCGAGGCGGAAACCATCCATGAGCGGAGCGGAACCGAGTGCAATAATTCGTGTGGCGCCAGATGACATGCAAGTCGCCCTAGATTTTTCCCAGCAACAGAATGGACATCACCAGGCCGTAGATGGCGATGCCCTCGGCCAGGCCCAGGTAAATCAGCGTGCGGCCGAACATCTCCGGCTTTTCTGCAACGACCGCCAGCGCTGCCGAACCCACGGGCCCCAGGGCCAGTGCTGCACCGATGGCAGCCAGCCCGGTAGGCAGTCCGACCCCGATGATCGCGAGCCCAAGCCCCAGCGTCACCTCTCCGCGTACGACCGTCGCAGTGGTTTCTGCCATGACTTCCTGGGTGCCCATCGCAAGCAGGACGATCAGCGCCACCACGAAAACGGAAAAATTCCCGAACAGCCAGCTTCGCACGCGGCGTGGTTCCGACACCCGTTTTTCCGGGAACAACTCCAGATACACTCCCAGTCCGATCAGGCCAACAATGGTCAAGGTCATGATGCCTACGATAAAAATCATGCTGCGCTCCCTAAAATAAACTCAGTGACGTTGCGATACATTGGAACTGTCCTTGCGTTGCAATACCAGTGGATCAAACGAACGTCCGCCACCGCTGAAGAAACGCGAAAAGCCTTCATAGTATTCAAGGCGCAAAACCTGAATGGCAACAATTGCCCCCTCCAACGCCAGAATGATGATGTTGCCGATCACATGCGTAACAAGGCGCCCCGCAGTCCCCATGTTTTCCGCAATGGTTAAAACCGCCAGCGCGAGGGCCACGTGGTTGATGGAAAAAGCCGCGACACGCATGAAGGAAAGCGTATTGGCAAAAAAGCCGATAACCGAT
>JAHENE010000111.1 GCA_024643305.1 Thiobacillaceae bacterium
CAAGAACACCCTGTACGCGATCAAGCGCCTGATCGGCCGACGCTTCGAAGAGAAGGAAGTCCAGAAGGACATCGGCCTGATGCCCTACAAAATCATCAAGGCCGACAACGGCGACGCCTGGGTGGAAGTGCGCGACCAGAAAATGGCGGCGCAGCAGGTATCAGCAGAAGTACTGCGCAAGATGAAGAAAACCGCCGAGGATTACCTGGGCGAAGAAGTGACCGAAGCCGTCATCACCGTGCCGGCCTACTTCAACGACAGCCAGCGCCAGGCTACCAAGGACGCCGGACGCATCGCCGGCCTGGAAGTCAAGCGCATCATCAACGAGCCGACCGCGGCCGCGTTGGCATTCGGCATGGACAAGAAGGAAGGCGACCGCAAGATTGCTGTGTATGACCTCGGCGGCGGTACTTTTGACATCTCCATCATCGAAATTTCCGAACTCGACGGCGAGCACCAGTTTGAAGTGCTGTCGACCAACGGTGATACCTTCCTGGGCGGCGAAGACTTCGACCAGCGCATCATCGACTACATCATCGAAGAGTTCAAGAAGGAACAGGGCGTAGACCTGTCCAAGGATGTGCTCGCCCTGCAGCGCCTGAAAGAAGCCGCCGAAAAGGCCAAGATCGAACTCTCTTCCGGCCAGCAGACCGAGATCAACCTGCCCTACATCACGGCAGATGCCAGCGGACCCAAGCACTTGGCCGTCAAGATCACCCGCGCCAAATTCGAGTCGCTGGTGGAAGAGCTGATCAACCGCACCATCGGGCCTTGCAAGACCGCAATCAAAGATGCCGGCATTTCCGTATCCGACATCGGTGACGTGATCCTGGTCGGCGGCCAGACCCGTATGCCCAAGGTCATCGAAAAGGTGAAGGAATTCTTTGGCAAGGATCCGCGCCGCGACGTCAACCCCGACGAAGCCGTGGCCGTGGGCGCTGCCATCCAGGGTGGTGTGCTGAAAGGCGAAGTAAAAGATGTGCTGCTGCTGGACGTAACCCCGCTTTCCCTGGGTATCGAAACCCTGGGCAGCGTGATGACCAAGCTCATCCCCAAGAACACCACCATCCCCACCAAGGCGAGCCAGGTGTTCTCGACTGCCGACGACAACCAGTCCGCGGTGACCATCCATGTGCTGCAGGGCGAGCGCGAAATGGCGAGTGGCAACAAGAGCCTGGGCCAGTTCAACCTGTCCGACATTCCCCCTGCCCCGCGCGGCATGCCGCAGATCGAAGTCACGTTCGACATCGACGCCAACGGCATCCTGCACGTGTCCGCCAAGGACAAGGCTACAGGCAAGGAGAACAAGATCAAGATCCAGGCATCCTCTGGCTTGAGCGAAGCCGAGATACAGCAGATGGTGAAGGATGCCGAAGCCAACGCCGCCGAAGACCATAAGGCCTTCGAACTGGCCACGGCCCGCAACGCAGCGGATTCCATGATCCATGCGGTCAAGAAATCCCTGGCAGAGTATGGCGACAAGATCGACGCCTCCGAGAAGGAGAAGATTGAGGCTGCCATCAAGGAGGCTGAAGAAGCCGCGCGCGGTTCTGAAAAGGAAGTTATTGAAGCCAAGACCAACGAACTGGCCACCGCATCTCACAAGCTCGCCGAGCAGATGTATCAGGCCGAACAGGCCAAATCCGGTGGTACCGAAGCTGGCGCAGCCGAGGGCGAAAAAGGCGGCGACGATGTCGTCGATGCCGAGTTCACCGAAGTCAAGGACAAGTAAATCGTGAACATCAAGCGGTGTGCAGAGGTTAAACTCTGCCGCCGCTTGTCTATTTCGGTTTTCTGTTCACTGCTTACTGCTGGTTACTAAATGTCCAAACGCGACTATTACGAAGTCCTCGGCGTCGCCAAGAACGCCTCCGATGACGAAATCAAAAAGGCCTACCGCAAGCTGGCCATGAAGCATCATCCGGACCGCAATCCGGACGACAAGGGCGCCGAGGAGAAATTCAAGGAAGCCAAGGAAGCCTACGAAGTCCTGTCCGACGCCGACAAGCGTGCGGCCTACGACCAGTTTGGCCATGAGGGGGTCAACCCCCAGGGCGGGCCCGGTGGCTTTGGCGGATTTGGCGGCGGCGCAGGGGGTTTTGATTTCTCCGATATTTTCGAAGGTATCTTCGGTGGTGCAGCAGGTGGTGCTGGCCGTGGTGGGCGTTCCAATGTCTATCGTGGTGCCGATCTGCGCTACAACCTCGAAATCTCGCTGGAAGAAGCCGCACGCGGTACCGAAACCAAGATTCGTATTCCCACTTTGGAAGAATGCGAAACCTGTCATGGCACCGGGGCCAAGCCCGGCACCGAGCCGAGCACTTGCCCCACCTGTCAGGGCCATGGGCAGGTGCGCATGCAGCAGGGTTTTTTCAGTATCCAGCAGACCTGCCCCCGCTGCCACGGCAGCGGCAAAATTATTGCCGACCCCTGCGGCACCTGCCACGGCCAGGGACGCGTCAAAAAGCACAAGACCCTGTCAGTCAAGATTCCCGCTGGCGTGGATGAAGGCGATCGCATCCGTCTGGCTGGTGAAGGCGAGGCCGGCGTCAACGGCGGGCCTGCTGGCGACCTGTACGTGCAGATTCACCTAAAGGCGCACGCCTTGTTCAAGCGCGACGGTGATGACCTGCACTGCGAAATGCCGGTTTCATTTGCCACTGCCGCTCTGGGCGGCGAAGTGGAAATCCCCACCCTGGACGGCCATGCGCGTCTGAAAGTTGCAGCGGAAACCCAGTCCGGCCAGGTATTGCGTCTTAAGGGCAAGGGCATCAAGGGTGTGCGTAGCCACACGGCTGGCGATCTCTACTGCCACGTGCTGGTGGAAACCCCGGTCAAGCTGTCAGCCAAACAGAAGGAACTGCTGCGCGAATTTGAATCACTGAACCAGCAGAGCAACAACCCCAAGGCCCAGTCCTTCATGGACAGGGTCAAGGAGTTTTTCAGCCAGTAAACCTGGTCAATCCCAGTCTGGGCATGACTACAGGTCGAAGACCTGGCCCAGCCTGGGCATTTCCACCTGAGTTTTCTCAAGCAGTTTGGCAAAGCTTGCCATCGCCTCTTCGTCACCATGAACCAGAAAGGTGCGCTTGGGCCCAATCTTGTGATGCCAGGCCAGCAATTCGTCGCGATCCGCATGTGCCGAAAAGCCGTTGATGGTGTGGATATGGGCACGGACGCGAATTTCCTCACCAAAAAGGTCCACCGTTTTTGCGCCATCAACGATTTTGCGCGCCAACGTCCCCCGCGCCGCGAAACCGACAAATACCACGCTTGAATCATGCCGCCAGAGATTGTGTTTCAGGTGATGTCTCACACGACCCCCAGTGCACATCCCGGAGCCAGCCAGAATTACGGCGCCGCCAACTACACGATTTAGCGCCATGCTTTCCGAACTCTCGCGGCAAAAATGCAGGCCTGGCAGATGGAAAGGGTCCTTGCCTTCCCGGAATAGCTCGGCAGTCTTGGCGTCATAACATTCCGGATGATGTTCGAAAATCTGGGTTGCTGAAATTGCCATGGGCGAATCAAGAAACACCTGCATGCTGCGCGGAAGCCGCCCCTTGAGCATGCCTTCGCGTAAGTAATAAAGAAGTTCCTGCGCACGTTCGAGAGCAAAGGTGGGAATGATTACGTTGCCGCCGCGTTTGAATGTTTCCTCGATGGCCTGGTAGAGCTCTTCAACTGATGGTGCAAAAGGTTTGTGCAGCCGATCTCCATAAGTGGTTTCCATCACCACCACATCTGCATTGGAAGGTGTAACGGGATCCCGCAACAATGGCCGTCCGTAGTTGCCCAGGTCTCCAGAAAAGAAAACGCTGCACCTGTGCCCGCCTTCCTCAAGTTCTAGAAAGATGCTGGCCGAACCAAGAATATGGCCTGCATCCAGGAACGTGGCGCTCAAACCGGGCGCCAGCTCAAATGCCTTGCCATACCCAGCGGTGCGGCCAAAACGTTCCTGGGTATTGAGTGCATCAAGCGTGGTATAAAGTGGCTCGATCTTGGTTTCGTTGCCGTGCCGTGCATGGTAACGGGCGTGATGACGGGCATCTTCCTCTTGGAGATGCGCGGCATCCAGCATGACCACACGCGCCAGTTCCCTGGTCGCGGAAGTCGTAATAATTTCACCACGGAAACCACGCTTGACCAACAACGGCAGTCGGCCGCAATGGTCCAGGTGGGCATGTGTCAACAAAATGAAATCAATCGATGCCGGGTCGAAACCAAATGGCTCGGCGTTTTCTTCATTCAGTTCGCGGCTGCCCTGATAAAGACCGCAATCAACCAGGATGCGCTTGCCAGCACATTCCACCAGGTGGCATGAACCCGTCACATCCCGGTCGGCCCCATGAAAAGATATTTTCAAAACAAATTCCTTCTATGCAGTGCTTGTATGAGCGGCCGGCATTCCAACCGCCAATACCTGCCCCTCTGACTCAGTCTAGGATGCGCTGCACCAACTACAAGCGACTCGCTTATTCCTGTATCTTGCCCCGCCCTGCCTTCAGGCTTGCGCGACGTGCCTTGCTTTCCAGCCGCTTCGCAACAGCACTCCGGGTTGGCTTGGTCGGGCGACGCTTCTTTGGCGTTTCGGCGACGCTCTCGATCAGTTCATACAGGCGACGCATCGCTTCGGCACGGTTCTTCTCGAGACTGCGGAATTCCTGTGCCTTGATAACGACTACGCCATCCTTGCTGATGCGCTGGTCGCCGAGTTTCAGAAGCCGCTCGCGAATTGCTTCTGGCAGGGAAGAAGCAGCAATGTCGAAACGTAGATGAACGGCGTTGGCAACCTTGTTAACGTTTTGACCGCCCGCACCCTGTGCGCGGATTGCACTAATTTCGATCTCTTGTGGCGGAATGGTGAAACGATGACGCATACAGGCAACCGACATTAGATTGAAATGCTATTGTAGAGCCCCGTCAGTATTTTCCCTGTCATGAAAATTTTGGTCGATGCCGATGCCTGCCCGGCAGTCATCAAGGAGATTCTGTACCGCGCAGCGGAACGTACGCAGTTGCCGTTAATCCTGATTGCCAACAAGCTACTGCGTGTGCCACCTTCCCCGTGGATACGCGCGCTGCAAGTGCCGTCCGGTTTCGATGTCGCTGACCAGCGCATCGCTCTGGAAGCCGAAACCGGAGACCTGGTAATCACCGCCGATGTACCCCTCGCCGCTCAAGTCGTAGCCAAAGGCGCCATCGTGCTCGACCCGCGCGGCGAACTGCTTGATGCCAGCAACATCCAGGCGCGGCTAACTCTGCGCAATTTCATGGAAGAGCTTCGAGGCAGCGGCGTTGAGACTGGGGGGCCATCTGCATTCTCAGCCGTAGACAGGCAGACCTTCGCCAACCTGCTCGACAATTTTTTAGCAAAATATCTACGGCGATAAACCGAGAAGTTCGGGGCAAGCAATTAACGGCAGACGCGCAAGCTGGCAGGGTTACTGCGCAATCTTGAACAGCCGCCTGAAATTCAGGCTGGTGATCTTCCCTACTTCCTCCACCGAAACGTCCTTCAGGCGCGCGATTTCCTCGGCAACATGCTTCACAAAACCCGGCTCGTTGATCTTGCCGCGATGGGGAACGGGTGCAAGGTAAGGCGCGTCGGTTTCGATGAGCATGCGGTCGAGCGGCACGGCCTTGGCAACCTCCTTGATATCCTTGGCATTCTTGAAGGTAACGATGCCGGAAAAGGAAATATAGAAACCCATGTCCATGGCGGCTTTGGCCACGTCCATGCTTTCTGTAAAGCAGTGCATGACGCCGCTGGGTTCTGAGGCTTTTTCCTCAGCCATGATGCGCAGGGTGTCTTCCGAGGCGGCTCGGGTGTGGATGATGAGCGGCTTGTTGGTTTCACTTGCGGCACGAATGTGGACACGGAAGCGCTCCTGTTGCCACTTGAGCGGACCGGGGGTGCGATAGTAGTCCATGCCTGTTTCGCCGATGGCAACGACTTTTGGATTGGAAGCGAGCTCCACCAGCTTTTCCACCGTGGGTTCGGTGCAGTCTTCGTAGTCAGGATGCACGCCGACCGAAGCGTAGAAATTGTCGCGGCTTTCGGCTATGGCCAGCACCTCAGGAAAAGTTTCCAGATCGACACTGATGCAAAGGGCATGACTGACCTGATTGTCCTGCATGTGCCGGTAGATATCCGGCAGGCGGTCAGCGAAATCGGGAAAGTTCAGATGGCAGTGTGAATCGATGTACATGAATTCCGTCTCAAATCAAAACTGACTTTGTCAGCTTCGCCTTGTCGTACAAGTTCGTACTATCTGCGGCTCGCCTTCGCGTCATTTCTGATTTGGAGGCGGAATTGAAGTCGACAAAAAAACCGCGCCCAAGCGCGGTTTCAAGGATACCAGAAGGCAGGATTTACATGGTATGCGTAGGACGGGTCGACTTGAGCGCGCCACCCAGAAAGCCTTCGATCTTGTTGCGCGCTGCATTGCCACTTTCATTGTGGGCAAACTGCACGCCTATGCCCTGTGCGCGCCCACCCTGTGTGCCTTGGGGGGTAACCCAGATGATTTTTCCGGAAACAGGAATCTTGGCCGGATCATCCATGAGCGAGAGGAGCATGTACACCTCTTCACCCATCTTGTAAGTCTTGTTGGTGGGTATAAACAGGCCACCGCCTTTTACAAAGGGCATGTATGCGGCAAAAAGTGACGATCTTTCCTTGATGGACAAGGAGAGCACCCCTGGACGGGCGCCTCCTGGCATATCTGACTGGG
>JAHENE010000112.1 GCA_024643305.1 Thiobacillaceae bacterium
GCCACGGTCAAGGGCGACGTACATGACATCGGCAAGAACATCGTCGGCGTGGTACTGCAATGCAACAACTTCGAGGTCATCGATCTCGGCGTGATGGTGCCCGCCGACAAGATTCTCGATACCGCGGATGAAGTCGGCGCAGACATCATCGGCCTCTCGGGTCTGATCACGCCCTCGCTCGAGGAAATGACCAACGTTGCCAAGGAAATGCAGCGGCGCGGCATGAAGCAGCCGCTGCTCATAGGCGGCGCCACCACCAGTCGCGCGCACACCGCGGTAAAGATCGAGCCCAATTACGAAAACCCCGTGGTGTGGGTGCCGGATGCTTCACGCGCCGTCGGCGTCGCGTCCACCCTCCTGTCCAGGGATTTGCGCGAAGCCTACGTCGCCGAAGTCAAAACCGACTACGCCAGAATCCGCGAGCAGCATGCCGGACGCGGCGAGGCACGCAAACTGCTGTCGCTGGAAACCGCGCGCGAACGCGGCTTCAAGACCGACTGGAACACCTACGCACCGCCCGTGCCAAAGCAGCCTGGCATCCACGTGTTCCGCGATTACGATCTGGCCGAGATTGCCAAAACCATCGACTGGACGCCGTTCTTCCAGACCTGGGAACTGGCCGGACGCTATCCGAAAATCCTCGACGACGAGGTGGTGGGCGAAGAAGCCAGGAAACTGTTTGCCGATGCGCAAGCCATGCTGCAAAAAATCATCGGCGAAAAGTGGCTTTCCGCAAACGGCGTGATCGGCTTGTTCCCCGCCAATACGGTGAATGCTGACGATATCGAAATCTATGCCGATGAATCGCGTACCGACACGCTGATGACCTGGCATAACCTGCGTCAGCAAATGGAGAAGCCGCTGGACCGCCCGAACATGTGTCTTGCGGATTTCGTCGCGCCCAGAGAAACAGGTATGAAGGATTACCTAGGCGCTTTCGCCGTCACTGCCGGCGGCGGCCGCTTCGACGAGAAACTGGCCGAGTTTGAAAAAGCTCATGACGACTACAACGCCATTCTATTCAAGGCCCTGGCCGACCGACTAGCCGAAGCCTTTGCGGAAAAATTGCACCAGCAGGTAAGAACCGGGTTCTGGGGCTATGCGGCAGACGAGAACTTGAGCAACGAACAAGTCATCAACGAAGAGTACCGCGGCATCCGCCCGGCGCCCGGCTACCCTGCCTGCCCGGAGCATACCGAAAAAGGTCCATTGTTCGACTTGCTGCACGCCACCGAAAACACTGGGCTGATATTGACCGAAAGTTTCGCCATGTGGCCCGCTGCCGCGGTTTCGGGCTTTTACTTCAGCCATCCCAAATCTGCCTATTTCGCGGTCGCCAAAATCGGCCGCGATCAGTTGGAAGACTATGCCCGCCGCAAGGGCTGGGACATCGCCACTGCAGAGAAGTGGCTGGCACCGAACCTGGCTTGAGCCTTACAAACCCCAAGTCCCGTTTCTGAGCTTGTCCCACCAGAACAGGGCCGTCGTGGTCTTGGTTTCGCAGATTTCGCCGCGGCGGATCATGTCCATGGCCTCGTCGAAGGGAATTCGCAGGATCTCGAGGAATTCGTCATGGTCGCGTTCATGCCCGATGTGTTCCAGATCCTGGGCCAAGAAGAAATACATGATTTCGTCGCAGTAACCGACTGAAGGATAAAACTCGAACATGAATTTGAGCTTACCTGCGCGGTAGCCGGTTTCCTCGATCAACTCTCGCTGTGCGCAAAATTCAGGCGTTTCATCAGGATCCAGTTTGCCTGCCGGAACTTCAATGAAATCACGCCGGCAGGGGTAGCGGTGCTGACGTTCCAGCAGCACATCGCCGTTTTCAAATACCGGCAAGATCACCGCCGCACCTGGGTGAACAATGTATTCACGGGTCGAAGTATGGCCATTGGGGAGGCGTACAGTGTCGCACCGTGCCTTAAGCAATCTGCCGCGGCACATCCATTCTGATTCGAGCTGGGTTTCGGTCAAATCTGGTTTGTCGTCCATTTTTTATCCCTGAAAGGCTTCAGTTTTCAGCCGCAAAAGCGATAAATAATAGCGGAGCTGCAAGAATTGCCCGAAAATAATAACGTTCAACCTGGTTGCAGGATGAGTTGCTGCAAGGCCCCCCGGATGCGGGATAAAAAAAGCCGGGTGGGGGAACCACCCGGCTAAACCGGAGGAAACGGCTTGCGTCGCCTCGTTGCGGAGAACTAATGACTTGACTGAAATCAGCCAACCCATGAATGAATATTACGGAGATGATTCCGGTTTGCATATATAACTAAAGTTATAGGTCGACTGGCCGGCAAGGGTCTTAAAGTGCTTATCGCGAGCGCCGGGACAGGTTAGACTAGGGCAGGAAATCCAAAAGGCTCCATGAAAATATTACTGGCGGACGATCACCCCCTTTTCCGTGAAGGGGTCAAGCATGTCTTGATGCAGTTGGACGAAATTGTTGACATCGTTGATGCTCATGACTATCCCTCGATGTTTGCAGAAGCGGCCGAACATCCAGACCTCGACCTAGTGCTCGCCGATCTGTACATGCCCGGCATGGGCGGTCACGAAGGCATCGCAGAGTTCCGCAATCAGTTCCCGGAGACTCCCCTGGTCATCATGACCGCATCCGAATCTCGCACCGATGCCAGGCGCGCTCTGGGATCGGGTGCCCTCGGATACGTGCTCAAGTCCTCCCCCAGCCATGTCATGCTTGACGCGCTCATCCGTGTTTTGGACGGCGGCATTTATATACCGTCGATCATGGAGGGTGACGAAGACACGCACGACCCCGTAAGCGTGATGCCCCTTTCAAAACAGGGCATACGCCTGACCGGCCGGCAATTGGAAGTGCTGAAGTTGTTGCTCCAGGGCAAGCCCAACAAGCTGATCGCCCGCGAACTTGACCTCTCGGAAGGCACTGTAAAAATACACGTGGCGGCAATTTTTCGTGCTCTGGGCGTCACCAACCGCACGGAGGCAGCCGTTGCTGCCCAAAGGCTCGGCCTGAACGTGGCCGCCAACGCCTGACTGAAGCCAATCGATGCTCCGGCAACTCGCCAGGCATTGCTCTCATACCCTGGGTGATCTGTATAGAGAACTGCGCACGCTTTATTGGCAACAGAGCATTCGAAGCCGCATTCTCGTCATCGCCCTGTTGCCCTCGCTGCTGACCGCCGGATTTCTGACTACCCAGCTCATCCGGCAAAGAATCGCCGAAACAGAACGCGCCATGCAAACCGAATTGCTGAGCGCAACCAGGCACTTGGCGGCAACTGGCCAATACCCACTCATCAGCGGAGACGTCAAACTCCTGCACCTCACGGTGGAAAAGGAGCGCTCGCAGGAAAACCTGCAATTCGCCTGCGTCCAGGATGTGCATGACGCTGTGCGGTATTGCTCGGGAATGGACAGCAAGAAACCTCTCACCTCCATTCCCGGCAAAGGCGATGTCGTAGAAAACGATGATTTCTGGGTTGCCGCCCATCCCATTATCCTGCCGGATACAGAGATGGAAGGCGAAGTCTCAAACACCCCCCCAGCCGAACAGAAAGTTATTGGTTATGCAATCGGTGGAATCAGCACCGAACCCCTGGAAATCTCCCGGCGCAGAGCTCTGCAAGTCGCCGCAAGCCTGATCATCGCCTCATTGGCCCTGACAGCCTTCCTTGCCTGGCGTCTCTCCACAAGCCTTACCGGGCGCGTCAAACATATTTCAGAAGCCGTGGATCGTATTGCCCGCGGCAAACTTCAGATCCGGGTCAATGTGGAACCTTCCACAGAACTCAGCGTTCTGGAGTCCGGAGTCAACCGCATGACTGAATCGCTGCAGTCCCATCAGGATGAACTGCAAATACGCATCATGCATGCCACCGCCGACCTCGCCGCAAAGAAAGAAGAGGCCGAGCGAGCGCATACCGCAAAATCGAGATTCTTCGCTGCAGCAAGTCATGACCTGCGCCAACCCTTGCACGCGCTGGGGCTTTTCGGTGAGGCCCTGAAGCAGCAGGTACACACCAAGGAACTGAGCACGCTTGCCAATCGGATTTCTTCCTCTATCTCGTCGCTTGAAACCCTCCTTAATGCATTGCTCGACGTCTCACGCCTGGATGCGGGCACCATTGAAGTACGCAAGCGCCACTTCCCGGCCAGCCAGTTATTCGAACACATGAAACAGCAGTTCGAAGGACCGGCTTCCGCCAAGGGACTTAAATTAAAGGTACGCCCCACCAACTGGATTCTGTACAGCGACCCCATCCTTCTGGAACGCATTCTGATCAACCTCGTCTCCAATGCGCTGCGCTACACGCACCACGGGCGGGTTCTGGTAGCCGGGCGGAAACGCGGCAACTCACTCCTGATCCAGATTTGGGACACCGGCATCGGCATTCCGCAGAACTCGCTGGACAATATCTTTGAAGAGTATGTTCAACTCAACAACCCGGATCGGGATCGGGAGAAAGGCCTGGGGCTGGGTCTGGCGATTGTTGCGCGAACCGCCAAACTGCTGGGGCTGCACCTCTACGTCCTGTCGCGCCTGAACCACGGCTCTGTGTTCTGCCTCGAAGTTCCGCTCGGCTCAACCCAGAAAGTCGCGCCCTCCGAGGCGCCTTCTCTGGGCATTGTGGCAAGCCTGCAAGGAAAACTTGCCGCGCTGGTAGACGACGAGGCTCCCATTCTGGACGCCATGGAAACCCTGTTCAAGTCATGGGGGGTCGGCATAGTCACCGGCCGGAACGCCGGAGAAGTTCTGGAACAATTCAACAAGCTCGGGAAACGTCCCGATTTCCTGATTACGGATTACAGCCTGCCAGACAGCTCCAATGGTATCGAAGTTGCTCGCCAGTTCCGAGAACTGTTCGGCAACAATCTGCCGGTTCTGGTGCTTACTGGCGACACCTCTGCCGACACGCTGCAGCGCATCACCCTAGCCGGATTGAGAGTCATACACAAACCGGTTCGGCCGGCCCGGCTGCGCGCGGCACTGGCCCATATTCTCGACAAGGAGTCGTCTTCGCCCTAAAACCCCTGGCAAAACCTGGCACTCAATTAAATGCCAGGCTCAACCCCGCCAGCACCGCGTAATCATGCGTAAGCTGAATCCCGTTCACTTTTTGGTAAACCGGCAGTTCGATCTGTGCATGCAGCGTCATGTTTCTTGACCACGCATAAGCCAGCCCGGGAACAACTGCCACTTCTGTGCGGCCGCTTTCATCCGGCTCGGCATTAACGCCACGATCCCGGCCCACATGCAGCAGGTTGGCCTGCAGAAGAAAATCCAGCTGACCGCTGACAGGGTACAGCCACCCAGCCTGCAGGCTGCTGCGCCATCCGGGCTGAAAGCCATCCTTTTCATTCAGCGGCAGTTGCGCGGTCAAGTTGGCGAACAAATTGCCCGGCAGTTCCAGCGGCGCATAGGCAATGCCGCCTCCCAGGAGCAAATCGGTCGTGCCGCTGCCGGGTTGAACGCTGCGTTCAGCTTCTTCACCATCGGCATTGCGGATATTCGTTTTTCCAGTTGGCAGTTTCAGTCCGCCATTCACGCTCCACGACACGACGCTCCCATGCTGCTGCGCGGGTTGGTAGCGCAGTTTGATTCGTGCATCGCCCACATCATCGAACTGCCACCCCTCCAGCGTCGGCGCACCAAGATCGTCGTGGATATGTGAATGCTCACGATTCGAATAAGGCAACACAAGTCCCACGCTCCAGCCCTGGTCAAACCCATACTCCAAGCCCAACAGAAAATTGCGGTTGATGGTCTTGATTTCTACGTGGTCTGAACTTATCTCGCTAGCTGATATTTTTTTGGTGCCCTGTCTGATCTGGTTAAGATTGAGGTACTCCATCTGGCCCCAGATGCGCCAGCCCGGGATCACACCCTGGGTCAAACTCAGCCAGTCGTTTGAAGACGAACAGAATGCAGCGCCGCAACTTGCCTGCGCCTCCCCCACTAAAATCAGGCCGGAAAATGCCAGTGCGTATATTTTCTTCATGTTATTTCTCCCCCAATATAGCTGGGCATTTTATGGGCTTCGCGAAACCCTGGCATGCGGCAAATTGCCACAGCGTTCAAGGCGATGGCATTTCATCGAAGCGGCTGGGTTAATATCCTTTCACCATGCGTGACCCAGCCTCCACCCCTGCCAACGTAATCAGCCGGCGAGACGCTTTGCGGCGAATATTCTGGTTGCGCAACGCCCTCATCCTGGGTGTGCTGCTGGTCATGTTGTGGGCAGATTACGGTTTGGGCGTAAATCTGCCATGGCTGGCCATGACAGCCACCCTGCTGCTGATGGCAACGCTCAATGTTTTTACTGCCTGGCGTGCCCGGCAGGTCGAACCCGCGAAGCCCGCTGAACTCTTTGCCCACATCCTGGCCGACATCACCGCCCTTGCCGTGCTGCTGCTGTATACCGGCGGCTGGGCCAACCCTTTTGTTACGCTGTTGCTGCTGCCGGTGGTTTTGGCTGCGCTGCTTCTGCCCATCTGGATGGCGTGGGCCGCAGGCTTGCTTGCCATTGCCACCTACAGCCTGCTGGCCTATATCAACGTACCGCTCAGCCTGCCCCCCGAGAAAGCTTTTTACCTGCACATTTCCGGCATGTGGTTCAACTTCGCGGCCAGCGTCGGCGTGGTGGTGTTCATGG
>JAHENE010000113.1 GCA_024643305.1 Thiobacillaceae bacterium
TGCTCGGCTTCGCTCAGCCTGTTGGTCTTGAACAAAGCAAAGCCTAGATCGCTGTGGTAATTGGCAATGCTGGAATCAAGCTCGATAGCGCGCTGGTAGCGCTGGATTGCGGAAGTAGTGTAACCTGATATGTCGTCCAGCAGGCCAAGAAGATGCCAGGTCGCTGCATCATCCGGGTGCCGTGCCAGGTTGTCCTCGCCCAACTGGCGAGCTTCACTGAAGTTGCCATTGCGCGCGCAATCAAATGCTTGTGAAATCGCGTCGCTCATTTTATATGGCTGTTTTTGATGGATGGAAACCAGACTTTATCAAAATGGTTTAAACACTGTCTACGAAACCCACACGGGGCATCATTGATGTGACGTTGCTTTACATTTGGTTACTTCGGTTAGACTGGCGCAAACAATGACAATGAGACGATCATGAAAAAATCCCGTATAGCCCTGTTGATGCTGCTGGTTATTGCGGTAGGCGTCATTTATCTGTGGATCAGCAACCCGCTCAATGGCCTGGTGAAGGCGGCCATGGAAAAATATGGCACGGAAATGACACAGGCGCAGGTGCGCGTCGGCAAGGTCGATCTCTCGCCGACTGACGGGAAAGGGTCGCTTTCCGGGGTGTTGCTGGGAAACCCGAAGGGGTTTGAAACCGACCATGCGTTCAAGGTGGCGCGTATCGAACTTGCCCTGGAACCGGGCAGTCTTACCGATGACGTGATTCTGATAGACAAAATACACATCGACTCGCCCGACATCATTTACGAGAAGAATGACAGCGGTACCAATTTTGATGTGATCCAGCGCAATGTTCAAAACTATGTCGGCGCTGGCAAGAACGCGTCGAGGGATGAAAAGCCTGAAGACGAAAAAGAGGCGAGCAAGAAAATGATCATCAAGTCGTTGGTTATCCGCAATGCTAAGGTTAATTACAACGGCCTACTGGATTTAAAACTGCCCGATATCGAGCTGCGCAATATCGGCAAGAAAAGCGGCGGCGCGACTTCTGCTCAGGTAACCAAAGTGATCGTTGCAGAATTGAACAAGAAGCTTTCCATCGAACTTGCCAAGACCGCGGCCGTTGGCGCGGTTGGCGGTGTCCCATTGGCCATCGGAGTGGGTATCAAGAGCTTGCTGGATAAATGATCAGTTTCTTTCAGGTTTGCCGGCGAATCACGGAAACAGCCAAATCTGGTTTTGCGGTATATTTCTTGGACAATCAAGCAAACCCAAAGAGGAGATAACCATGAGCATGACCGGACTTGGCGGCATTCTTGTTTTTATCGCGGATATCTACGCAATCATTCAGATTCTGAACAGCTCGGCAAAGGGTTCGGAAAAGCTGGTTTGGGCACTGGTTGTGTTTTTGCTGCCCTTGGTTGGCCTGATCATCTGGTACTTTGCGGGGCCAGGCAAGAAGCCATTCTGACCAACGGGAACCAAAAGAATCATTCAAGTTACTCAATGCCCATGAAAATAAAAAAACCCCGCCGAAGCGGGGTTTTTAATTGGGCTAAAACTTAAGCTGCCTGTATATTGGAAGCCTGTTTTCCTTTTGGACCCTGGCTGACTTCGAAAGAGACTTTTTGGCCTTCCTTCAGTGTCTTAAAGCCGTTCATGTTAATGGCGGAAAAATGTGCGAAAACATCTTCGCCACCGTCATCCGGGGTAATAAAACCAAAACCCTTGGAATCGCTAAACCACTTGACGGTACCGGTTGCCATTTAAACTCCTCTGCCTTTGGCGCTAACTATATAAACCGCTTATTGTGAGTTAAAAAACTGCACACAGCGAACTGCTGGTTTGAACTTCGCATGATTTCCAAAAAATGCCGGAAATTCATGTGTTTGAATCAAACTGATAGACTTTCTACTCCTGAAATAAAAGCTTGACAAGTGTTTCGGCCAAAAAATACGGCCTTCTTGGCGAGAGCGTTTCCCTTTAACCACAAAGATGATCTGAAAATGACGGTGAGGACATAGGTGGTTGCTTCGGCGACCATAAAATGCACCCATGAAATTGAGCTGGGATATTTTCTGTAAGGTCATCGACAATTATGGTGATATCGGCATCTGCTGGCGGGTGGCGCGCCAGTTGGCACATGAACATGGCCAGCAAGTCCGACTCTGGGTGGATGATCTGGAGAGTTTCAATAAGTTATGCCCAGCCATTGATCCCGGCTGCGCCGTACAGATCCACGAGGATATAGAGATCAGGCGCTGGTCGCTGGACATGCCGGTAGCACGCCCGGCTGATGTGATAGTGGAAGCGTTTGCCTGTCGCGTGCCCGAAAGTTTTCTTTTGGCGATGGCGGAACGCACGCCAAAACCGGTGTGGATCAATCTCGAATACTTCAGCGCGGAGAAATGGGTCGCTGAAAACCATGGACTGGGTTCGCCTCATCCCAGACTGCCTCTGACACAGTATTTCTTCATTCCGGGCATTGGCCACGAGACTGGCGGCCTACTGGGAAGCATGGAGGAGTTGAGGTCGCTGGCTTCGTTTCAGGCAGACCAGCCTGCAAAACAGGTTTTTTGGAATGATTCGGGTGTGCCGGTTGACGAGACTTTGCGCATCTCGCTCTTCGCTTATAACAACCCTGCAATCCCTGGCCTGATCGAGGCCTTGTGGCGTTCGGGCCAGCCTGTGCGCCTGCTGGCGTCAGAGGGAAGATCACTGGGGCAGGTGGCAGCTGCCCTGGATTTGCCTGACCTGCAAACCGGCGTCAGCCTCATGCGGGGAGAGTTGAGCGTACAGGTGCTGCCGTTCATGGAGCAGCGCCGATACGACAAGCTGCTTTGGGCCTGCGATGTCAATTTTGTGCGCGGCGAGGATTCATTCATTCGCGCCCAGCATGCTGGAAAGCCGCTGGTCTGGCAGGCATATGTACAGGAAGGTGGCGCGCAGTGGCCAAAGCTTGAAGCTTTTCTTGGGCACTATGTTTCGGGCCTGTCGGCTCCGGCTGAAACTGCCTTGCGTGAAGCCTGGCGGGTGTGGAATGCAGGCGAAAACAAGCCTGAGGTCTGGATCGATTGGCTGGCGCAGCTGCCCGAATATCGAAGACATGCGCGCGACTGGGCTGGAAAACTGAAAACCTGGCCCAATCTTGTCGAGGAACTGGTGAAGTTTGCCCTTAGTAAGGTATAATTTCGCGTTTTTTCAAACGCTTACGGGCGTTTCAATTTTAATTTTTATTTACAGGATGCAACGATGAAAACCGCCCAGGAACTCCGCGCCGGTAACGTAGTAATGGTTGGCGCTGACGCCATGGTGGTGCAGAAGGCCGAATACAACAAGTCTGGCCGCAACTCCGCTGTGGTCAAGATGAAACTGAAGAACCTGCTGACAGGCGCAGGCATGGAATCCGTTTACCGGGCCGACGACAAATTCGATGTGGTCGTGCTCGACCGCAAGGAATGCACCTATTCCTACTTCGCCGATCCGGCTTATGTGTTCATGGACGCCGACTACAACCAGTACGAGATCGACGGCGACAACATGACCGACGCGCTCAAGTACCTGGATGACGGCATGCCGGTGGAAGTGGTGTTCTACAACGACCGTGCCATTTCGGTGGAACTGCCCACGACTATTGTGCGCGAAGTCGAGTACACCGAACCCGCCGTGCGTGGTGACACTTCTGGCAAGGTGATGAAACCCGCCCGCATCAAGCCCACCAACTTTGAAGTACAAGTGGCCGCGTTTGTGGATATCGGCGACAAGATCGAAATCGATACCCGTACCGACGAGTTCAAGCGCCGCATCTCCTGACATCTGCTTGACATGAAAATAAAGCCGCCCCCGGGCGGCTTTATTATTTTGTGTGCTGGCTTCACCGTGGAAAAATTAATCTATCCTGATATAGGGTATTGATTTCAAAGAGGAGACCAAAATGGCCGACATGCGTGAAGAAATGACAAAACTTCAAGATTCCTTACTACAGCAGCGTGATGAGTTGCGTGTCAAATTGCATCTGGCCAAGGCTGATGCGCGCGACGAATGGGAAGGGCTGGAGCGCAAATGGGCCGAGGCACAGGACAAGTTTTCCCAACTGCAAAAATCCGCCGGGGAAAGCATGGATGACATTGAAGCCGCCGCACGCTTGCTGGCGGATGAAATCCAGAAGGGGTACGAGCGTATCCGCCGATTGTTTTGAATCCTCAGGTTTGTGCTGCGAGATTCATCTTTTCAAGCCGCTGACACAGCGTACCGATGATCCGGCGTGACAGCGGTGCAGAGTGGCGCATCAACTGTTCAAGCATTTCGGGCGGCAGAACCAGCGCGACGACTTCGGTTTCTGCCTTGACGGTGGCGGTGCGTTTTTCTTTAAGCAGGTAGGCCATTTCCCCAAACAACTGTCCCTCATTCAGGCTGCCTAGCTTGCGTTCGCTGCCGTTAAGGATTTTGTAGGCACCGGCAGAGCCTGAATACAGAAAGAATGCATCCAGGCTGTCTTCGCCTTCGTTGATTAGCACTTCGCCAGCCTGGTAGGTGTGGCCGAACTTTTCCAGCAGGCGATTGGCACGGCCAAATACAAATCCCTCCAGTTTTCCTGCACCTTCACCTGAACCGCCCAGAAACAGTTTTTCCAGGGCTTCCACGTCTACACGCGTGGCGGCAAAAAGGCATTGCGCCCACAGGTAAAACACCAAGCAGGCGAAATATGCGCCAATGAGAACAAATACAGCGCCGCCCAATGTGCCGTAAAGCGACTGGTATTTTTCAAGCCGAAAGAAGTGACCAAAAATGGCAAGCAGGCAAAACAGGCTGGCGGCCGCAAGCAGTGCAATGGTTGCGGTGTGGCGTACAGGCGGCCTGCTGATTGGCAATCGCCAGTAAGCCAAAAACACTAGCAGCCAGACCATGGATAGCATGAAAGCAAAATTCAGCACCTTGAGCAGGCCTGCCTGAAATCCGCCGATTATTTCAACCTGTGCGAAAAACCCCAGTACGGCCTGTGCCAGCCCCGCCAAGCCCAGCAAACCCAGGCCCACGGGAATGATAATCAGCGGCAAGAGCCATGAAACCACGAACTTTCGCTTGGTATCGCTCGGGAAAATAATTTTGAAGGCGGATTGAAGGGCATTGACCAGCCCGCGCGATGACAACACCAGTGTCAAAAGCCCCACGCTGCCGGCGGCCAGTTGTGTCTGTTTCGGAAGAAACCCGATTGCGGTCAGAGATTCCAGTTGCAGCTGGTTGTATAGCGCTGCAAAAAGCATGGTTGCAGGCACGTAGGTTTCAGCAAGTTTGCCCAGCCATTGCATGCCATAGGAGAGCAAAAGCAGGAGCGGGGTGGCCGAGAGCATGAAATAGAAGGCTGTCGCCGCCGCATGGTTTTGCAGGCTGTTTTTAACAAACAGGCGCGCCGTGGTGTAGGCCATCTGTAGCAGCCAGTCCAGCTTGTTGTGCCGTGTGATCATGCCCAGAGTATAAGGAAAATTAGCTCTATGCATGCTGTCCAGCCACCCATCCTGAAGACCATGCCCACTGGAAGTTGTAGCCGCCGAGCCAGCCGGTCACATCAACCACTTCGCCGATGAAGAACAAGCCGGTCGCTGCGCTGGCTTCCATGGTTTTGGAGGACAGTGCGCGGGTGTCCACCCCGCCAAGAGTAACTTCGGCCTTGCCGTAACCCAGCGTGCCAGAGGGCATGAGCGGCCAGTTGTTTAGCAACTGCGCGGCTTGTTCAAGCGTCTTGGCGGAGAGCTCGGCAAGTGGTCTGGATATGCCATTCATCGCACACCATTCCTGGGCAAATCGGCGGGGCAGGGTGTCGGCCAGCAGGCTGGCCAGCGCGACATTTTGTTTGCGATGTTCTTCCAGCCAGGACTCTGCATCATTGTCAGGCAGCAGGTTGAGCGTGATGGGCTGCTTTTTGCCGGCTTTGTATTCCTGCATTTGCCAGTAGCTTGATATCTGCAAAATGGCTGGGCCAGACATGCCGCGGTGCGTAATCAGCGCTTGCTCTCGAAAAGACGGCGATTGCTTGCCGCAGGTTGAAATGGTGTCGAATGAAAGACCGGCCAAGGGCTTGAGCGTGTCCAGAGATTCGGGCGGCAACGCCAGCGGAACCAGTGCGGGTTTGGGCGGCACCACCGGCAGCTTGAACTGCTCGGCAACCTGATACCCGAACGGAGTGGCGCCCAGTGCCGGGGCGGCCAGCCCGCCGCTGGCGATGACCAGAGAGGCGCAACGGAATTTGCCTTGGCTGGCCTGCAATTCAAAACGGGATTCGCCTTCGCTTCGCTGCGATATTTTTTCCACGATGCATGGCTGTGCCCACTTCACGCCGCCTTTGTCGCATTCGCCTTTCAGCAGGGCAATGATGTCCTGCGCGCTGTCGTTACAAAACAGCTGGCCTAGGGTTTTCTCGTGGTAGCGGATGCCATGGCTTTCCACCAGCTTGATGAAATCATTCTGGCTGTATTGGGCTAGCGCCGAGCGGCAGAAGTGCGGGTTTTGCGACAGGAAATTTTCCGGCCCGGCATTGCGGTTGGTGAAATTGCAGCGGCCGCCGCCGGAAATGCGGATGCGCTCGCCAACCTTGGCTGCGTGGTCGATCAGCAGCACGCTGCG
>JAHENE010000114.1 GCA_024643305.1 Thiobacillaceae bacterium
GCCACGGCCACGGCGCCAAACACCATGGCGAAAGCCATATTGACGATGTCATCGGCGATGCCCATGGCGGAAAGGCCCATGGCCAGCACCAAGCCGAGGATGGCGTAGTGGGCGATTCCGGCTATGACCGTTGCATCATGCTTGCTTGCACGCAGGATGGCCTGTTGGGCCAGATTGGCCAGCCAGAAACCCACCAGAAGAATGCCCACGCCCAGCAACACGTCGCCGCCAAACTTGATGAACATGGTCACCAGCTCCTGCACCTGCGTGAAGTCCAGGCGATGGGAGGCTTCCACCGTGGCGAACAGCATGGCGAAGAAAATCATGACGCGAATCGCCAGATCCGAAGCCTTGAAATTTTCTGAGAACGCATGATCCATGCCCAGCTTGGCAGGCAGGTTGTTCAGGCCCATGTTGGCCAGCAGGCCACCCACGAGGCCCGCCGCGAATCGCGCCACATACCAGGTAACGAACAGGATGAGCACGGCGGCGAAGATGTTGGGAATGGACGTCATGATCATGCCCAGCATTTCCGTTGCGGGACCGGAGATCGCGGATATCTGAAGCGCATCCAGCGCAGCAATCAAGGCTGGCACGAATATCAGGATGAATACCAGCTTGCCCAACAGCCTGGATAGCTCCAGACGATCTTTCAAGCCTGCGGTCTCGCCCAGTTTGTCGGCGCCCGACGCCGCCAGCAGGTTAGTCACCAAACCGCCCAGAATCTTGGCAATGAGAACGCCGGCAATGACGATAATTGCGGCAGCAAAGACGTTGGGCAGCATGGTCAGGGTTTCATCGACCATGTTGCGAACCGGGTCCAGCATACCTTCCAGTTGCAATACACCCAGGATTGCCGGCAGGAACATCAGAATGACCAGCCAGAACAGGACATTGCCCACGTTATCCCCCAGGGGAGACATGCCCGCCTGTTCGGTGATCTTCTCATCCCATTGAGTAGCCTTCATTGCCTTGTTGGCAATGGCCCTCACCAGGGTTGCAGCCAGCCACGCCACCAGCAGCAGCAATATGCCCGCCAGCAGATGGGGCAGATACGTCATGATCTGCGACATCATTTGTGCGAAGGGCTCGGAAAGCTGTTCCAGCTCGAGCGTGTTGAACACCGCCAACAAGGTTGCCAGCAGAACAAACCAGAACACGCCAAGGGAAACGACGCCCTCGATATCCATGGGCTTTTCTACGGACTTGCTGATAAAGGCGTTGATCTTGGCCAGAGAAAGCAGTTTGCGAACGGCTGCTCGAGCCAACAAGGCCAGGACGTAGCCCAATACCAGGACGCCGATGGCGCCAAGAATGACAGGCAATTGCGTACCCAGGGCATTTTGTATTGCTGTGAAGAACACGCTCATATCCATCTTTACTTCCCCCTCCTCGTTAAAGACACAGTCTTTCGCCAGACACGGTTAATTAAAGTTGTATGCTTGAAACGCCTGGCGCCCGATCCACAAAGATTTAAAGATACTAGCACGGTCACCAAAGATGGCAGCAAAAGCCGACAAAAGACCTGCTTTGACTGAATGCAGTTATTTGATTATTGATTGGCGCAAGCCGGGCTTCCTCGGGTGGCCGGAAACACATTGTTACATTTCTGCGGACGCCTGAAATCGGGGCGATACATTTCCTGACCAGAATTCAAAGCATGCCGCCCCCTTCAGGACGGCTGTTGGACAACTTCTCAAAAGGAGATCGCAATGAAATCGTTTCAAGGTTCTTTCACCAAACGCGTTCTGGTTGGCTTAATCGCGGGGAGCGGCATTCTGGCGGCTGCAGCTTATGCAATGCCTGACACAGGTTCCGCCGTCAAACCTGGCTGCGAGGCACGCCACGGCCAGCAGATTCAATCCAGATGGCAGGAACACCGGACCCAGCGCACGGCCGCGCTAAAGGAGAAGCTCAAGCTCACCCCGGAGCAGGAAGCCGCATGGAACAAGTTTGCTGGAGTCGCCAAGCCGGAGCAGCGGCATAGGGACAGGCAGGGCATGCGCGACGAGTTTGGAAAGATGAACACGCCACAGCGCGTGGACAAGATGCTCGCCATGTCGGAGATGCGCCGCGCCAGAATGGCGGAACGTGCCGAAGCGCTCAAGGGCTTTTACGCCCAGCTAAGTCCCGAACAGCAAAGTATGTTTGATGCTGAGTTCATGTCACGTCGACACGACCGCGAGCATCATCACCGTTTCCAATCCTGATCGGTCGGTTACTTGTGTATGAGTGGGGGGCATCCAAGCCCCCCTTTTTTGGCTTTATTCGCGCAGCAACAGCTTGGTTTTGTCGAGATCGTAAGACCAAGGCAGACCGACATTCTTCCAACCGTTGACCATGCGCCGACCTTTGTTGGGTCCATCCTTCGCCAGGTCGCCTTCAAACCCGTCCACCACAGACCACACATTGGTGTAACCCTGCTTGGCCAGGAAATCCGCCCCCAACGCGCTACGATCGCCCGAGCGACAGATCAGCAGAATGGGATCGCCTTTCTCTGTGCCTTTGTCCAAGGACCAGTTCTCGAAATTGGACAGAAAATCCGGGTTTGGAAAACGCACGAATGCCTTTTTCTTGTCGTCCCATTTGCTGTAGTTCATAACACCAAACGGCGCGTTGCCATCAATGCCCTGCGGCACGCCAACAAATAACAATTCTTCCGGTGTACGTAAATCCAGAAACAGTGTCTTGGGATGCGTCTTCAGAAACTCCGGGACTTCCTTGGCTTCGATATAAAGACCCAGTTTGGTTTTCTTGATATCGGGCAGGCTTGCCGGATTAACCGCAAAAGCGGCAAGGGGCAAGGCAAGCAGGGCGACAAGCAATGCGGGTAACCATGTGCGTTTCATTGGGGCCTCCTCGGCGTCAGTTAAAAGGTTTTATCTAAACAAGGAACGGTATTTCTGGGAGCTAAGGCGCAATGCAACCGGTTATGTCGGCGACCAGGATGCGCCAGCGGGGAGATATCAGATTCGTCAAGCAAAAACCCGGTTTGTGACATGACTGTGTCTCTGTTGAAATGAGTAATGGCTTTATTTAAGACAACCAGGCCTTTTTTAATATTCTGCCAATCGCCCCAAGCTGTCAACAAGTGGCGCATGGGCCAGTTCACCATCACAAAAACAACCCAAAGGGACAGAGAGAACAGGCCACTTAGGTCCTGTAATATCAGCCCACCGTTTTAAGAAGTTTCAGGCTGATCGGGACGCGCGCAGCTTCCGTGCTCATCCAGACCTCGCCATCTTGCACCATGCATTGCAGTTGCATGTTGCGCTGGGCTAGTGCCGCCAATGCCTGGCTGTTGTCGGCGGGCAGTTGCAGCACGGTCAGGTTGTTCATCCGTGACAGTTTGTTCTCGATCTGTTTCCACCAGACTTCGCAACTGCTGCTGTAGCATACCGCGATCACCTGCCCGGCACGGCCACAGGCTTTGCGCAGGCGGGTTTCATCTGGCTGGCCGATGTCAATCCAGAGCTTGACTTCGCCGGTCAGGTCTTTCACCCACACTTCAGGCTCATCCACGTCGAACAGACCCTTAGTGAAGGCGATGCCTTCCTGTGCGTTCAGGGCATACATGAGCACACGCACCATCATGCGCTCGTCCGTTTCGGAGGGGTGGCGGGCAATGGTCAGGGCGTGGCCAGCGTAGTAATGCCGGTCCATGTCCGCGATCTGCAAGTCGGCCTTGTATATGGTGGCTTTGAGCGCCATGTTCGGGCTCCGTCAATAAATCATTGTGGCGAATTGTACGTTGAGCGGCCGCATCGCTTATGCTGTCGTCCGTTCCGCGCCAAATTCGAGGCGCCGCAGACAATTAGGGAAACACTCATGAAGAAAACCGACCTTTACAAAAACGAAGGCCTGAAGATCAACAGCCAGATGAAACAGGCCGGCACGCCGGATCGATTTGGCAACGCGGCCAGTACAGCCTTGTCACGGCGAGAACAGCGCAAGCTCGATCAGGAAAAGGGGCTGGTTCCGTTTGCAGTCAAACTGGATGGTGAACTGGTGAAGCAGATACATGCTGCCGCGCAGTCACGCCAGATGGACATCAATGAAACAGTGGCCGCCCTGCTGGCCAAGGGCTTGGCAGACTAGTAATCAAGAAGCCAGGCTCGTTGTGATTTTCTAGAACTGCCCGGTGCGCAGCAGCACCAGGGTGCAGGCGTGTTCGAATGGGATGTTCGCCAATTTCAAGTGTGTTTCGAGTTCAGGATTTTCGCTGCCCGGGTTGAAAATGACGCGCCCTGGTTGAAGCTTGAGGATGGACTCGGCAATCTGGCTGGAGCGCTCGGCGCCGATATACATGGTCAGCGTATCGATGCTGCCTTCGATGACGTCGAGGCTATTCGCGACTGGTATGCCTTCGGCTTCCTCAAGCTTTGGATGGACGGGAATGACTTCATGCCCATGCTCGCGCAACAGGCGGATCGCCTGGTTGGAATAGCGCTCGGGCTTGTGGCTGGCGCCGAGAACGACGACGCGCTCAGATGTATTGCTCATGATGAATGCCTGCAATGTTTGATTGCCGATTCTACGAAATTTAAGCGGCCTGGAATTAATTTGCTTCCTCGACGGATGGTTGGCTCGACCATTACCTCCGGTTTTCGGCACAATAGCGGCTGAGCCCCATGAAACCCTAGCCGCATGAAAACCCTCTTTTCCCTGGTCGAATCGCCCTTCTCTCCACACTTCCCCGAGCTCTATCAGGAACTCGAAATCGAAGCAGAAAGGTTCGATTCTGCCCGCAACCTTCACCGCGCCCTGCAAAAGCAGGCACCGGACTTTTTCGTGGGGGAGTTCATCTATGGCTGGGGCAACGACTACGCGGGGAACACCGTCTCTAACCTGGATGTCACCCTGCGCACCCTGCAGTCGAAGGCGCCCAAGGCGAAGGTGATCGTGCTCATGCAGCCCAGGGAAGCACCCCACATCGGCAAGCTTACGGAGATGTTTGCTGTACACGCCGTGCTGAAATACCCGGTCAGCGAGGACGAGATGCGCGCCGTGTTGCAAACCCCGGCGTAAGCCGAAAAACCTGAAGGGTCCTCTGGATTTTTTTAGACCGTCCAGCAAGAGCGATACGCGTCCATTCCGGGTGAAGGCCAAGGCCTCTATCCTTGCCTATGCTGGTAATGTTCAAAGTGTTTTATTTGGAGCATGCCATGGCACGTAGGCTATACATCTTCTTGTTCGTTTTGTTTCTGCCTTGCTGGAGCACCGCCGCCAACTGGCCGCTCGTCCTGGAGCAGCAGTTGGCGCAGGCAAGACAGTCCATCCGCTCGATCGATATTCAGGCTTTCAAGGCGGTTGTCGACAATCCGGGCGACGCCCTGATCATTGACGTCAGAGAACCGAATGAATACTTCGAAGGGCACGTGCCCGGGGCGATCAACATTCCCAGGGGAATGATCGAATTCAGAATCTGGAAACACCTCGGCTTTCCGGACAGTATCGATACTGGCAAAACGATCTACCTCTATTGCCAACTGGGCGATCGCTCGGCTCTGGCAACCCACTCGCTGGCCCAACTCGGATTGACCGGCGTCACTGCCGTTAACATGCGCATCGCCGACTGGGAAAAGGCAGGTTATCCCCTGGACTGGTGAGGATGAATGGCTGGCAAGCCCAGCATGTCACGCGCCACGGCCTCGGCCACCTTGATGCCGTCCACACCCGCCGACAAAATGCCGCCGGCATAGCCCGCACCCTCGCCTGCCGGAAACAGCCCGCGAACATTGAGGCTTTGGCAATCATCGCCGCGGGTAATGCGCAGCGGTGATGAGGTGCGCGTTTCCACGCCGGTGAGTGTCGCGTCCTTCATCGCAAAGCCCTTGATCTGCTGGTCGAACGCAGGCAGCGCCTCGCGGATCGCATCGATGGCATAGTCCGGCAGGGCGCTGGCGAGATCGGTCAGGTGCACGCCGGGCTTGTACGAAGGCTTGACGCTGCCAAGTTGCGTGGACGGCTTGCCCGCCAGAAAATCGCCGACCAGCTGGGCTGGCGCATCGTAGTTTCCGCCGCCCAGTTCAAACGCGCGCGCTTCCAGTTTTCTTTGCAGCTCGATGCCGGCCAGCGGGTCGTTGCCGGAAAAATCTTCAGGCGTGATGCCCACCACGATGCCCGCATTGGCGTTGCGTTCGTTGCGCGAATACTGGCTCATGCCGTTGGTGACCACACGTCCCGGCTCTGAAGCGGCGGCGACCACGGTGCCGCCGGGGCACATGCAGAAGCTGTACACCGAGCGGCCGTTTTTGGCGTGGTGCACCAGTTTGTAGTCTGCCGCGCCCAGCATGGGGTTACCGGCATTGGGTCCCAGCCTGGCCTTGTCGATCAGCGACTGCGGATGTTCGATGCGAAAACCGATGGAAAACGGTTTGGCTTCCATGTAAACACCGTGTGCGTGCAGCATTTCAAACGTGTCGCGTGCGCTGTGGCCGAGTGCGAGGACAACGTGGCTGCTGCGTATCGTTTCGCCGCTGGCGAGCACCACGCCGCGGATGCGCCCATCCTCGATCAGCACGTCGGTAACACGCTGCTGAAAACGGATCTCG
>JAHENE010000115.1 GCA_024643305.1 Thiobacillaceae bacterium
CCTTGCACTGCGCCAGCCTTGACCTGTAGCCAGCCACCCTGCTTGGCCACAATATCCACCGTCATACCCTTGGTCATTTTGCCAACAGCCGTGGCGCTGGAACTGGGCTTCGACATCAGATTTTCTTCCTTGAGGGCAAGTCCGGGCGTAGCCAGCGCCAGATTGCTCATCGCGGACAGCACGAGCACGCCAAATATGCGTTTCATCGAAGATCTCCTTAAACTTTTAGCTTCAAGACAAACTTTATTGCCAGTATTGGCATAATACAAGCTTCGCATACGGAAGACCCCGCGAAAAAGCATGGAGTTCCTTTTAAATATCATAGAGCGCACCGGCGCCAAGACCGTAGGCTGGTGGAACGCATCCTACGGTGTGCTCAGGTTCATGACCGAAGTGTTGTCAACGGTGGCCAACCCTTCCGCATGGAACCGCGCCACGCTTGATACCATCGTCAAGCAGATTTATTTCACCGCAGTGCAAATCCTGCACGTATACCTGATATATGTAACTGCAATATCCTGGGTAATTATTACCATCACGCTCTCCACCGCGCGCAATGTCGGCCTGTTCGATGCTGCAACAGAAATGATCATTCGGGTACTGCTGCTCGAATTGCTTCCATTCCTGACGGCTCTTTTGATCGCACTGCGTTCGGGCTCGGCGATCAATACCGAGGTGGCACTAATGAAAGTCAACAATGAGCTCGACGCACTCTCCCATTGCAAAGTTGACCCCATGCAATTCGAGTTCTTGCCAAGAATCGCAGGTGGAGTGGCCTCGGTAATAGGGTTGACCGTGACGGGAAGCGTGCTGACGATCATCCTGGCCTATCTTTCAATTTACGGCCTGAGCGTTACGGGGCTTTCGTCCTTTTCAGCAACAATATCTTCCGTGTTCAGTTTTGGAGTCCTGCTCGGGCTGGGACTGAAATGCGCCTTCTTCGGCCTGGCCGTCACTACACTGCCGATGGCCGCCGGCCTCGAAACGCCCAAGAAACTCTTCATGGTGCCGGTATCGGTTCTGCGTGGCATGATGCGGGTATTTCTTGCCCTTGTATTGATTGAGGTGTTGTCATTAGCGCTGAAATACATCTGATCAGCTTTGCCAACGCGCAAATGCTGGCAGCGGCCCTCACAAACCTGCCGGATGAGCAGGCAGCGGTGGTTTCTCCTGACCTGCCTTTGCGCGCCAATCTGTCCGCACGGGAAAACATTGCGCTGATCCCGCTATATCAGAAGCATTATGATGCCGCCGAATCATCGCGCCAGGCCCAAGTGCTGCTTGACCGCCTTGGTTTTGCTGATATCGCCGAAAAGCGCGACCCTGACATGAGCCCATCTGAACGGTTCGTTACCAAGCTCGCACGTGCGCTCATCCTGAAACGTCCGAAACTGGTCATCGAACGTCCTGGCGCGATGTTGTACGATATCCCCTATCCTGGATTTATACGCGAGCTCGCTTCCCGGGTGGATGGCAGCGCAGGAATGTGGGAAATTCTTGATTTTGACTGGAACCATTCCCTGTACGACTAGAAACATACAAAACCAATGTTCAAGAATCTGCACCTTAAAGTTGGGCTTTTTGTCATCACAGTGCTGGTATTGGCGCTGGGATTCCTCGTCTACGTGCTGCATGCACGCGGTTTTTTCGAGCAACGGCAGCATTTGAACCTCGCTGCAGTTAGTGCCGATGGCATTTCGCCCGGCATGCCGCTGACTTTTTCGGGCATGCCCATCGGCCAAGTCACCAGCGTAACCTTGAGCGAGGCAGGCGGCATCGTGATCAAGTCGGAAATGTCGCAGGATGGCGCTAAGTGGGTAAGAACCGATAGCACATTTACCCTGGACAAACCGCTGGTAGGCGGTGCCAAGATCAAGGTCAGTTCGCCGGATCTGTCTTCGCCCAGGCTGCCCGATAACGCCACCTCGCTGTTGCTGGTTTCCGATCCCACACAGGAAATTCCCGTACTTATCGAGCGCGTGAAAAACATCCTGACCAATGTCGAGCACATCACCCGCAAAGATGGTGAACTCAACGGCACCCTCGCCAATGCCAAAACTATCACTGGCCGCATGAGCGGGAAATATGGTGTGCTTGAAGGCGTGCTGGGCAGCGAAGAAAATGCCCGCCCGGTCGTTGCCAGTCTGAAAAACCTCGAAAGCCTGACCAATCGCCTCAACGATGTTTCCGCCAAAGTTGACGCCATGCTTGCGAAGACCGACCGCTGGCTGTTTGCCGAGGACGGACTCTCCGAGCAAAGCAAACAAAGCCTGGCTCTGGTCCGCGCCATGCTGACAGACGCCCAGGGCAGCCTCAAGCGCGTGGACGCCCTACTGAAGAATGCTGTCGACATTTCGGCAAACGTAAAGGACGGCACCCAGGATATCGGGAAGTTGCGCGCAGAAATCGATGATGCCGTACGCAAGACAAACGACCTTCTCGGCGACATCAACCGCATGTGGCCGTTTAGCAAGGATGTGGACATGAAACTGCCATGAGAAACGTACTGCTGATCTCCCTCACCTTGCTGCTGTCTGCCTGCGGCGGAGGCCCGCCCGTGCCTGACTGGAAGAAGGACAGTGTCAGCCAGATCGAGAAATTTAAAAAAGCCGAACTAAAGGGCGAAAACAAACTGGCCGATCGATACTTCGAACAGGCACTTGCTGCAACGGGCAGTGCCGCCAGGATCGAGGAAACGGCAAAACTTCACCTGATCCGCTGCGCCACGCGCCAGGCAAGCCTGAGCTTTGAGTCCTGTAACGGATATCTCGAACTTTCAAAACTTGGCGGCAGCGCAGAGGATGAAAATTACCATCGTTTTATCACCGGCCAGTGGGACAGGATCGAGGTTGGCAAAGTACCGGTGCAATACCGCGACCTTGTGGCGAACCGTGATGCCGTGAAGAATCCGGATATCCTGCGCAAAATCGAAGACCCGCTTTCACGCCTGATCGCCATTTCCATAACGGTCATACGCAAGCAGACGGACGACAGCATCTTGAACCTGGCTGCCGATACCGCATCTGAACAGGGCTGGAGTAAGCCTTTGCTGGTTTACCTCAAGCTGCTTGAAAACCGTGCCAGTTTAAGAGATGACAAAGCAGCTGTAGAAAAACTTCGTACTCGAATCAAACTGGTTGAGGGATCACTTTAGCCAAAAAGTTGTGCTTTCCCGGGAGTTGTATTGGACACATTTTTTCGTTGTTTGCATGCGCCCTGGCCATGGTACGTGGCAGGCCCCATCATCGGCCTCATGGTGCCGTTGATGATCTGGATCGGAAACCGTTCATTCGGGATATCGTCCAATCTGCGTCATTTGTGCGCGATTTCCCAGCCGCCATCAATCAGGGTGGAATTCTTCAAATACAACTGGCGTGAACACAACTGGAGCCTGATATTCGCTCTGGGTGCCGTCCTGGGTGGTTTCCTGGCCGGTGTCGTTTTCGCCAATCCAGACCCAGTACAAATCTCCGCAGCATTTATCGGTTTGCTGGACAACTGGGGCGTCCATCTGGGTCAGGGCTTCCTGCCTCCAGAACTGTTCGGGCTGAGCTGGCACGGCATTGTCATCATGTTTGCTGGTGGCGTGCTGGTTGGGTTTGGGACCCGTTATGCATCGGGTTGTACTTCCGGCCACGCCATCACAGGCCTTTCCACACTACAGCTGCAATCGCTTCAGGCTGTGTTTGGTATTTTTGCAGGCGGCCTGATTGCCGCGCATTTCATTACCCCTTATCTGTTCCGCTGAGTTTGCATGCGCTATATACCCTATCTCTTTGCCGGCACCCTTTTCGGTTTTACTCTGGTCAAATCCGAAGCGGCATCCTGGTATCGCATCATGGAAATGTTTTATTTCCAGTCCTTCCACATGTACGGGATCTTGATGTCGGCCATTGTTACCGGGGTCATTGCTGTTCAGATCATGAAACGCTTTGCCGGCCGCGCCTCGCTGGAGGGCACCCCCATGGAGATACCCGCCAAGGAAAAGGGCCGTTACAAATTCGTTCTGGGCGGACTGATTTTCGGCCTTGGCTGGGGCATTATCGGTCTCTGCCCCGGCCCGATTTTCGCGCTTGTCGGCATGGGCTCCGTTGGGGCTCTTGTCGCCCTGGCAGGGGCTTTGCACGGAACCTGGCTGTATGGCGTTTTAAGGAACCATTTGCCCGATTAGTCCATCATTGACATCCATGCGGGCTGCGAGTTACTTTGCCGCCTGTAAGGTTTTGCCTTACCCCAACACCACAAAGGAGAACACGATGAAAAAGCTTTCCCTGATTGCCGCCAGCCTGCTGGCACTTTACGCTGCTGGTGTTCAGGCAGCCCCCACCATGATGTCTGCAGAGTGGACCGCCCAGGCCTGCGACGCATGGAACAAGGACGCAACCCTGACCGATGGGCTGGCCGACAAATGGATCAAGAACGACAAAAGCCGCGGCTACAAGATCATCCAGATGTACCGCACCGACTGCGGCGACAAGTACATCACCGAGATTAAAATCGTTGCCAAGGACGGCAAGGCCATGTGTGTCTACGGCGGCAAGCAGCAAACAACCGCCCTTGACGATGACGTGGACTATCTGATGCACGCCGAAACCGCGCGCTGGAACGAAATGGGCGCCGGCGAGTATGGCCCCATGAAAGCCATGATGTTTGGCCGCCTTAAATTCCAGGGCCCCAAGATGGAGGCCATGAGCGTGATGGGGCCGTTCGAAGCTTTCCTGCGTCTGCCCGGCAAGATTCCTTCTGACCAGGCCTGCCCCAAGTAAGTCTGTGCAAGTACAAAAAAAGCCGGGCATGCCCGGCTTTTTCATTTGGTTCACCGCATAAACATCAATGCAGTTGCGATGGCGCCGAATCCGCTGCCATGCCTGACAACATTTCTTCCGGCGTAGCCTCGCGAATATTCCTGATGTTTACGACGCATTTTGCATCCTGCCCAGCCAGCGGGTGGTTGCCGTCAACGGTGACTTTGCCGTCTTCGATGCTGGTTACATAAAAGGTCTTAGATTCACCGGCTTCATTGGACATTTGCACTTGTGCCCCCACGTGGCGAAATTGCGGCGGCACATTGTCAACATCATCGGTAAACGTCAGGTCTGGATCATGCTCGCCAAAGGCTTCCTGCGGCGTCAGGGTCACTTCCACCAGATCACCGACTTTCTTACCTGCCACTGCGGATTCGATACTGGGCAACAAACCGCTGTTGCCGCCCTGAACGTAGCCTACAGGCAGATCATGCTGCTCGATCACGTTGCCTGCCTGATCAAGTATTGAATAAGTAATGTAAACAACCAGCCCGGACTGGACAACTTGGTGAATCATTTGCGAACTCCTGCTCAAGAGTCCGCATTTTCCCGGAAAAGAGCCTGCAAGTCTAACTTGAGCGGCGCATGGTACCGCCCGCTTCCACATTTTGTGCCGCTCCATGGCAAATCGGTTTATCCAGATGTTCCGGCGGTTCAACGCTCAGCAGACGATAAAGCAGCTTGAGATTTTCCCTGTACAAGCGATCAAAGCTGGAAACCGATTGTCCTGGATTGTAGTCACCAAACCACCAGAACCAGTCTGAACTCTCGCATACTGCAAGCTGCCTGTATACCGCATCACGTTGCGATGGTTCCAGACTTCCTGATGCCTCAATCTTGTCCAGAACCAGTTTGGCCTCGCACAATAAATCCCAGGCCGCATTCTTCGCAGGATCTCCAATCCAGGTCGAGAATGTGCCATACACCCAGCTTCCCGCAGTCAAGGATGGCAAGCTTCCTGCCTGTTCTTTCTTTTTGCCTTCCAGATATTCGCTGAACGTCGTCATGCGAATAAATGGATGCTCCGCCAGTGCGGTATATAGTCCGGACAGGAAATAAAAACCGTTGTATGGATAGTATTCCCATGCGTTCTCGCCATCCAGAATGACGGAAACCACCGGCTCGGTGTCACCGCCATGGCTATGGATGCGCTCCAGTTCTTCAATAAAATGCTTGATCGCGTCTTCGCTATGCCACTTGGAGTATTCAAAACCGATTAGGTCGGAAAGCCTGTCGTCTCGGAAAAAACAATAAGGGCCAGTGTCCTTGCCGTCGATCAGATAGGGGCGATAAAGGTAATCGGTAGGCGCCTCTGGTTTCAGGCCTGCCTGTTTGAGACTATTGGCAAGTACCGTGCCGCCGCTTGCCGTCCACTTTACGCCCGCATCGGCGAACTGCCCTGCCACCGCGTCGGAAATACCGCCTTCAGCAGGCCAGAAACCGGCCGGTTTCTGGCCAAAACGCCGTGAATGCGACTCAATGGCCGAATGAATGTGCGCCACAACACGGCTTGCGCCCCCAGGGTAATGATGTGCGCGTGGCAGTACGACCTCCGGCAAGGCCTCCCGCGCAGTATTGAAATCAATCAACAGGGGCGCAATGGGATGGGTATGCGGGGTAGAAGAAATCTCGATACGGCCGTCCTCTGCCAGTTTCCGGTAACGCGGTATCAGGCTGCTGACTACGCGCCCAATCAGATCAAGCAGCGCCTTTCTGTCTTCGAAATCAAATCCTTCCCCTTTGGCCAT